>JADKAQ010000020.1 GCA_016719105.1 Gemmatimonadota bacterium
GCGCGTGCCGCTCTGCGAGCGCCAACTCGGCGCGCCGAAAACGCGCCGGTTCCGTGGACAGCACGAGGAAGCCACCGTCGCTGCGCGCGAGCGCGGCGATGCGTTCTTCGAGCATGCGCGCCTCGTCCATCGCGTCGTCCAGTATGGGCGTCGTGATGGGAGAGAGGTGGTTCGGTGTGTGCGTCTGTGTCCCACTCGAGGTGAGCGAGAGGCGCGACGCCGGCGTTACGTACGCACGGTCCTCCTCACTCCACACCAGCGGCAGCCCAAGTTCCTCCAGCATGCGATCGAGATGCGGGCGCCCTGGCAATCGCTCGGCATCCGGGTAGCGGGCGGCGATGCGCTGGCGGACGTGGTCGGCGTCGATCTTCCGAACGCCGAGCAGTGCGCCGGCGCCAAGCGCCAGCGCGCGGGATGCGGCGAGCCCGCGCCGGTAGACTTCCTGGCGCGGCGTCGCGGCAGCGTGTTCAGATGCACCAACCACCAGCCGCAACAGTCAATCCGCCGACGGCGGTTCGAAACCAGGCGGGACGGGAATGGCTTGCAGCTCCTCTACCGCTCGTTGCGGTGGAAGTGGCGGGTCGGCGTCTGCAAGTTCGTCGGCCTTGGCGCCGAGCTGCTCCACCCAGCTGCGAATAGCTGCTGGGTCTGCGAGCGATTCCCCGTCGCCGCCGGGTACAGCGGTGCTCACGATTGCCAGCAGGCGGTCACCGCGCTGGAGTCGGTAGCGACACGTCGACTCTCGCGAGCCCTCCAGTTCCAACGCCGCCCAGAGGATCGCGCTCGCGGTCCGTAGCTGGTCGGCCTCGGTCGGCGAGGTGGTCCCGCGCGCCCTGGATCAGCGCACGCGCCACTTCACTATGCGTGGCGACGCCACCGAGTTGGCCGAGAACGATCGCGACGTCGTCGCGCAGCGTCGTCACCGACGGCTTCTTCCCCCAGCGGGTACGCGCCCGCGACACGACGTCGGCCACCTGCGTGCGGCTCAATCCCAGCGCCTCGGCCACGTCGCGTTGCGATGGCCACATGTCCTCGATCGTGGCGTCCGGGGGAGCATCGAGCCCCATCAGCAGGCGCAGGACGCGCTGGTCCGGATTGGCGAGGCGACTGCTGAGGATGTCCTTCTGCAGCAGCGCGATCGACAGGAGGGCGGGCTCTACTGCCTCACGCCCTCCCCCCGCTTCGTCATCGTCAGCCGCAATCGGCAGGAGCCCGCCGGCCGGCGTGTCAGCCAACCCTCGCTCGGCAAAGGCACGAGCGGCTGCATCGGTCAGCCGCCTTATCTCCCGCATGGTGGCGACACCGATCCCCGCGTGCAGGTAGAGCCGAGTCCGCGGCATGTCCACCAGGTCGCTCACGCTGCGCGCCTAACCGTTCCAAGGCATTGAGCACGCGCGGGGACAGCCCAAGTACCGAAAGCGGAGCGTGACGGTCCGCGGTAGCCAACGAAGCGAAGGCGTCGGCTTCTCCCCCTTCTGTCGAGGAATCGCCCGTGCTCGTCGGCTCGTCGATGGCGCTGAAGATCTCGCGCCACGCCGTTCGCATTGCTTCCGCGGTGTCGAATCGCCGCTTGGGGTCACGCCCTAAGGCTTTGCTGAAGAAACGACTCAGCCCGTCCCGAACGGCCGGGTCGAGACGGTCCACCGCCAGTGTCGGCTTGACGTCGGCGTCGAGTGTCATCGGGTGCTGACGGCCGTCGCCCCACACCGGGAGCGTTCCCGTTGCCATCTCATGCAGCGTCACCGCCGCCGAATAGCGCTCAGCGGCGGCGTCCCAACGGCGCGGGCGCCGTTCTTCAAGGAAGGGATCGAGGTAGCCCGGTGTCCCGGCTCGTATGTTGTCGGCAGGCGTGCTGCTCAGCGAGAAGTCGAAGAGGCGCAGCGTGAGCTTGCGCGAGGGCGTCGTGGCAACGCCGATGTTGTCAGGCTTGAGGTCGCGATGCGGGATCGCCTGTTGTTCCAGCCAGTCCACGACCGCCAGCAGCTCATCCCCGAAGCGCTGTAGCAATTCGAGCGTGAGCGCCCCCTCCATGCGGAGGCGATAGGCAAGCGTCTGCTCGCCAGCCATCTCCAGGAACAGTGCCCACAGGCCCGAGACCTCGACGACGTCCAGCAATTCGACCACATGCTGATGACGAAGCCGGCGGAGGATTTCCCCTTCCTGCTTGATGCGGTCGTTGAGCGATTCCTCGCGGGCGATCTTCAGGACGCCGATTCGTCCATCGCGCTCCACCTGCAACGCGAGCGCCGTGGAGCCCGAGCCGAGCCGTCGCTTCACGACGAATCCACCCTGCAGCTCGGCGCCTTGTTCCGCATCCATCGGGTGAACCCATCGGCCTGCATCGGCGGCGGCGCTCGCTTCCTGCGCCAGTGCCCCGATGATGCGCTCCGATTCCGCAAGGAACTCGCTAGCGCTAGGACGACCCCCGAGGTCCGGATCGGTGGCGAGCTGGATGAGCGCATCGAGGTCCTGGTCGACGCCATCCAGCGCCGAGGCGACGTGCAATCCCTTCCCGTCGCGGATGCGCTGCAGCAGCTCCTCCGGCGTCTGCGCCGGCGCGCGCCCCGTGAGGATGTGGAAGGCGATCGCACCTAACGAGAATACGTCGAGCAGTGCCGCATCCGGTCGCCCGCCGCCGCGAAGCTCCGGGGGCCAGATAGACCGCATTTGCGTCACGGCCACCGAGGCCCCACCTGGATGAAGTCGTGCCACGTCAGTGTCGAGCCGTCTGCCGTTCCTTCGGCGAGCGACCCGACCTGCCAGTTGAAGATCTTGACGGTCGGCGCTTCGCCATCGGGGTCGACGACGAGAACCGCGCTGGGCGTGAGCGTTCGGTGATGCAGCCCGTGCGCGTGAGCCCAGGTGAGCGCATCGGCGAGTTCGCGAACGAGACGCAGTCGCTGGCGCAGGTCCAGCGCTGGAGCGCGACGAAGGAGGAATGCGTCCAGCCGCTCGGAGGGGACCGGGTGCTCGAAGACGATCGCCGGCCCGCGCTCCGTCTCCTCAAATGAATAGGCCCTGAGGATCCCCGGATGGATGTCGGCGCGATCGAGCAGGCGGAACTCGCGGAGTGCCGCTTCACGGCGCGCCTTGCGTCCGGTGTCAGGACCGGATGCCGGCCACGGGTACACCCTGACGCGACGATGGCTTCCCGCGACCTTGGTGTGCTCGGCGACGTAGTCCTGATAGATGGCGGTGTCTTCGATGAGCTGTGCGAGCTTCCACTGCCCCGCCGCGAATTCTCGCTGGACCGGGCGGATGTTCAACTCATCCATCGCGCGAAGCACGGCGCCGATGTGCTTCCAGTCCATCCGCGGTCGAAGGACGTCGTCGGCGCAACTCGCGATGAAGGCGTTGAGGTCGCGGTCGGGCCTTGCGGCGCCGAGCGCACGAGACGCAGTACCGGCCGGGCCGGTGAACTCCGCCTTCGCATCGCGATTGCTGAGGAAGACCAGCTCCTCCACATACGGAGCGCCCTTTCCCTTCAGCGCGCGCGTCGACTTCAGCAGTCCCGCCAGACGTTTCGCCTTTCTGGATGCGAGGAAGAGCGGGTTCTCATCGACTGTCTGCCTGCCATCGGGCCACGACCATCGCCAGGCCCCGGAGTCAGCGCGGACGGTGCCCGGCGCGCTCTTGATCTCGATGAGGAGGAGTCGCGTCGGCGTGAGGATCAGCGTATCGACTTCGCTGACCGCGCCATCCTGGGCGACGAACTCGAAGTTGGACCAGCCGCGAAACGAATCCGACTCCGGGAGGCGATCGCGGATGTGGGCGATCGCCTCGGCTTCCCAGGGGAAGGCCGATTCGGAGACGGTGGTCCAGCGGGGGGAGGGCATCGAGATGTGATGGTCCTACCTAGTAGATGGGTCAATCTACGGCGCGGAGGTGACGCTGGCAGTGTGTGGCGGGAAAGCGACAGGACCGACAGGCGCACGCTCCGCGCCCTTGCTGGACGCTCGGTGACACCGGCTGCACTATCTTCGGTTCCTGGGCGCGGCAAGAATGGAGCGACATCATGCGAATGCTGATGCGTCAGCACGGCGTTCCAGATGCCGCATCGCCGACGAGCCCCACGATGTGGCCGCGTCGATTCGTCCCGCGACCACAAGAGCCGCCGAGACCCGACCACCCATGGCGTCGATGGCGTCGCACTGGACGTGCCCGGTCGTCCCGATCGCACTCGTTTCCCACTACGACGTCGCAACTCGAACGGAGAAAAGGCAATGTCCCACGCTATCCACGAAGTGATCGAGCCGCTCTCGGCGCATCTGCGGAAAGCCTACCCCAACAAGAGCCTCGAGCACGCATTCCAGCGCTGGTATGCGGAGATGCGCTTCGGCAAGAGCGGTCATGCCAACGTGACGCATCACTTCGTGGACGGGCCCGGGGACCTAGGAATCGACTATGTCGTCGAGACTCAGACCGGATTTGTCGTGCTTCAGGCGAAGTTCAGCCAGACAAGTCTCGACGTTGCCGTGCCCATGCACTGGTACAAGAACTTTGAAGCAGCTATGGATCACCTCGTGTACGCGACTGACGACGATGCGTTCGAGCGGTGGTTGAACGGCAGCAACAAGATGGCGACGCGCGACCTGTACCGGCGTATTCGGGATGCCTACGCGCAGAGGAGGCAGGTGCGCTTCGTGTTCCTGACCACGCGACCGAGAGGCCGTGGTACAGAGGAGCGCTATCGTATCGAGGCGCGCGAAGAGGTGGCCTACCTCTGGTCACTGCACCAGGAGGGGCTGGTCGCGCCGTTTGAGGAGCTGAACCTTGATCTCAGGAAGGTGCAGATTCACAAGACGCAGACCGGGAGGCTTCTGACAGCAGAAGTTCGCATCCGGGAGATCTTGTTGGCGATGCATGGTAGCAGAGCAGAGGGAGGCGCGCCTGATCGACTGTTCGACCAGAATGTGAGGTCCTATCTGGGCAGCTCCGCTCCGAACCGTGGGATCGTGGCGTCCTACAAAGGTGATCCCGACAGTTTCTTTGCCAAGCACAATGGCATCTATCTCATCGCACCCACGGTGACGAAGTTCTCGGGCCGGTCACGGTGGCACCTGCGCTATCCAAGCGTAATCAATGGCGCACAGACACTTTGGTCTCTCTACACGTCCGTGAATCGGGATGACCTGAACAACGCAAGTGTCCTTGTGCGAGTGCTGGAGACAACCAACAGGAAGAGCCGCGACGCGATCATTGCGGCCACAAACACCCAGAATGCAATGCAGACGTCAGCACTGCTCGCGCATCATGAGAGTCTTCCCGAGGTGGCACGTCGGCTCGATGGGTGCGCAATCTTTCTCGAACGGCAGCAGAAGTCCTGGGTCAACCAGTACAGAAGTGCGCTGGTGGACACCGGCCGGTCAAGGTGAAGGAGATCATTCAGTGGTCTCGCGCCGCAGCGTCACGCAAGGAACTCCGGAGCCTGCGGGCGAAGGTGGCGCAGTACATGCTCAGGGAAAGCGCTGACGATGCGCTACACCCGCTCGTCAGGAGCCACGCGGGTGTGGAGGCGGCGAGGCTGTTTGTGTGCGTGGCAGCTGGGCTGCTCGCGAGGCGCGTTCCGGGACGACTTCGGGCTGGCGGAGGGCTCGGACTCTCGTCCAGGGAGGCTGCGCGAATGCAGAAGGAGGCGCAGGTCGCCTCGCTCCTCCTCGTTCACTTGTTCTCGCAGGCCATCGGCTTCAGCGAGACGTCGCGACAATCGATGGTGCATGTTCTGTCGGAGCGATATGAAATGGAGATCCCGGATGCTCTCCTCATCGAGGTTCGAGATGCGATGCGCATCGCCAGAAGAGCGCAGGTCCGCTCCGATCTTGACTTTTCCAATTTCTTCAAGAGCGACGAACGCGTGGAGGCATTGGCCCGAGTCCTCTCGACCGCGCCGCGCAGGAAGCGCATGCGCGACGCATTGGCGAGGTGGTGTCGCCGCGATTGAGCCACGGGCGGGCACCGCAGTGTCCCGCACCGTTCGTCTCACAGCTCAGCTACTGAAAGAGATCGTCGTTGAAGCCATTCGATCAAACCAGCAGTAGGACGCGACGTAGAGACCAAGGCCAAGCTCTTCGCCCTAGCAGCGCGGACTGGAACGGAAGTGAAAGTCTATCGTAAGGGTCTCGGCGAGATCGTGATGCGAGGTGCCCGTTAACGCGACGCGACGATCCAGCATCTGCGTGTGGGACGATTGGCGAGTGTAGAGGTTAGCCCGGGTTGTGTACGGCGCGTTCTGCCCGTAGTAGTGTCATCTTCCGATCTCTTCCCGCGCCGCCGGTGTGCGACTACACCGATCGCCACCTCGCGAACGATCCGCGGGACGGGCGATGTCACGCACGACCACTGATTGACCAGCTTCTGGCCTCGCAGCGCACCCCGCTCTACTCGTGAACGTCGGTCAACTCGCGGCGACGGTTCCGCGGGCGCTTTAATGGGGCCGAGGGCGGACACATCACGGAATTCCCTGCGTGGCGTTAGGAAGAGTTGGGTGCAGCCGCATCGTCGCGTGGGACGGGAGGAGTACAAGGTGGCTCAGGCGCGTCCCGTGTGGGGATGCTCTTGACGATCACAAACGCACTCGCTGAGAGGTATCGATGATTCCTGACCCCTATGAAAAGGACGTAGCGCTGCCAGTGCGGGTGTTCGAGGACGGTACCGTGGAGTTCTTTTACGGTGGCCCACTGCCGGTCCTGAAGAAGGAATGCATTGGCGTGTTGCGCATTCCGCAGTACGCGATGGCCGACTCCATTCACCTTACTGCGCTAACCAGCGAGGCAGGGCGCGAGATACTCCCTGCGGGCGAGCGTTTACGCGTCACACTGTCCTGCCAACCCGACGGCCAGCGCTCGTACTCTCACGACGGCGGAATGGAATACGTCGAAGACCGCGGAGCGAGCTTCACGTGGATCAAGCTGCTATCGCCCGTGAGGCTGAGGATTTCTCTCGGGAAACGGGCGAGTCTTGAACCGTGCCGGGTGCTCCTCGAGAGTATTGCGACGGAAGCGGGAAGCCTCAATCAGGCTTTGACCATGCTGTCCGAGGTTCTAGAGCCCACGAGGTTGTCGCGGGGCGGCAATGCGTTTCGACGAATTCTCAAGGAAGGAAAGGGCCCACGAGGCGTTCGTTGGCACCCACTCGAGCAGCTTCGCGCCGCAGCGGAGGCAGAGCATGAGGAGTACTGGCTTGGGGAGCTCAAGAAGAATGGCGTGCCGATCAGGTACTAGTTGTGCCGCGTTCCCAGAAACGTGCATGCGTCCACCTGCGTTCACTCGCCGTCGACGCTGCAGAATTTGGTGATCTTCGTGTCGCGGCCGGCCGCGTGACAGCGTCAACTTGACGCAAGGAGCGCAGCTCCCACTGCATCTCCTCTACAAACGCAAGAATCCTCTCGTCGGTTGTCATGCTGGCTGGTCCAGATTGACCGAGGCCGGCGGGTGACCCTTGTGGCAGTCAGGTCCGCGCCACAATCGCTCCGGCGCATGGGTGCGCACCAGCCTCTCCCGCGCGCCGCGAGCGTCACGCTGCCCACAGCATCAGGAAGCGCTCCATGCTGACCACCGTCGACTCCTTCCGCCGGCGTGTTGCCCGCGACATGCCAGCCCTCGTCTCAGACCTGCAGCAACTCACGGGTCGCTATGGCGAGGCAGAGGCAGACGCTTGGCGCAATTCGCTGGGGAAGATGAGTCGCGTCTTTCAGGCCGACTCGTTCAAGCCGCTCCATCTCTACTTCGGCAGCAAGGGACACCTCGCGCTCGAGTACCAGCTCCCCGCGTCATCCTCCTGGTGCGATGTGGTGCTGCTGGGTGCGCACAAGTCGAAACCGGCCGCCGTCATCGTCGAGCTGAAGGACTGGCAGACGCGCGGCGACCAACCGGGACACTACGAGGGCCTCGTCTTGCGGCAGGGATCGCTCGAGTTGCACCCGTCCGATCAGGTGCGCGGCTACACCGAGTACTGTCGACGCTTCCACTCGGCGGTGCAGGACCATGCTGCCGACGTGCACGGGTGCGTCCTGTTCACCCGTGACCAATGGACCTCCGCCTACACATCGGAACCCAACGCTCGACTCGCGCGGGACTACCCCCTCTTCACGATGGCGGACGAGGACGTCGAGGAGGCGTTCCCGGAGTACTTCCGCCAGCGGCTGACGGAATCGCATGAGTCTTTCGCGAGGTCGTTTGAGCACGGCAAGTACCGCCAGAAGCGAGGCTTCGTCGCGCAGATTGGGGAGCAGCTGCTCGATCCCGCTACAAGTCCATTCGAACTGCTCGATGGCCAGCGCAAGGCATTCGCCGAATGCAACGGGCTCATTGGTGAAGCCTTTCACCGTGGTCGGAAGAAGACGCCGCAGAAGCGGGTCGTGATCGTGAAGGGTCCGCCAGGATCAGGGAAGTCGGTGATCGCGGCACGGCTGTGGGCAACGCTCGTCACCGATCCGAAGCTCCCAGAAGGCGACGTCGTCCTCGGCAGACCACGGCAAGCCAGAACCGCAACTGGTCGTGGTTGATCGAGAAGGCCACGAAAGACAAGGGTGCGCGAGGAGTGGTGCAGAAGGCCACCGGCTACACTCCCATCGACACGCAAACCCTCGGCAAGCTCCGCAAGAAGCGCGGCAAGGCGTGGCTAGGTGATGCCGCGAAATGGCGTGCCAATGTCAAGACGCTGCGGGCGCTCGGTGTCCCCTTCCGCGACGGTTCGGAGGATAGCACCCATCTCGTCTCCATCGTCGACGAGGCACACGCGCTCATCAATCCGGAGCACAAGGAGGGCCGCGGCCAGTACGGGTTCGTCGTGACCCTCGGGCCGCAGGCGTATCACGTGATCCGCAGCTCGATGCTCAGCGTCTTCCTGCTCGATCCTCTTCAGGGCTTTCGCTCCCGCGAGAACACCACCATCGAGGATCTGCGCACGTGGTCTCGAGAACTCTGCGGCGAGGATCCGCTCGAGGTGAGCCTGGAGGGAATGCAGTTCCGTTGTGCGGGTTCAGCGGAGTATGTGCGGTGGGTGGAGTCGCTCCTCGCTGGAGCGCCGACCGCGGAGAACGCGAACCTGGCAAGATCCTGGCACAGCGCGACGCCACGCGCACGAGCTAACGAGGGCAAGCGCGCAAAATCGGGGCGCATGGAGGTGACTCTCTTCGACGAACCCGAGTCGTGAGAGGCCTCTCTTCGGGCGAGAGTCAGGGAAGGCAGCAGTGTTCGCCTACTCTCCAGCTACTCGAGACCATGGAAGACCAAGGACGCCAATTCGCCGCACGATCTTGAGGCGAGCGAAATGGACTTTCGTGAGCGGTATAAGCGCGACGGCAAGTCTCGGTTCTGGTCGCGCATCTGGAACTACGTGCCAAAGGGCGACTACTCATGGTTCGTTGCCTCGCATCCCGCCAGCCAGGTCGCGCAGGACCCACTCTGCGAGGTGGGGTGCCCGTACGTGGTTCGCGGCTTCGACTTCGACTACGTGGGAATCGCCTGGCTCGACGACCTCGTGTGGCGCCGCGATCGCTGGGTGGTGAATCCGGCCAAGGTGCATGAGACGGGTTTCTCCGCGGTAACCAACGCGGCACAGAGGGAAGCGCGGCGCGGCGTCGAGGGCGAGAAGACCGCCGAGTTGATGGAGCGCGTAGGGCAGGCGTACCGGATCCTGTTCACGCGCGCGCTAAAGGGAGTCGCGCTTTGGATTCCGGATGCGGAGACGCGCGAACACGTCAGGTCGTCGATCGCATGATGGCTACCACCGAGTTCGATGCGCCGAAAAGCTTGCGCCTTGAGTCGATTCGCAAGGCGCGACGCATCAGGCTTCGCGAGCCTCACATATCGACGCTCACCGAGTTTGTCGAACAAGTGCGCGAGGAGCGCGAGTGCGTCGACCTCGTTCCGTATTTCGATCCTGCCGATGGCGGAATCGAAGCGGAGTGTTTGTTCCTCCTGGAGGCCCCTGGGCCACAGGCCGTCGCGAGCGGCTTCGTCTCGCGAAACAACCCGGACGAATCTGCAAAGAACTGGCATCAAGCGAACGCGCTCGCGAAGCTGCGGCGCACCCGCACTGCATCGTGGAGCATCATCCCGTGGTACATTGGCGATGGAGGCCGAATCAGGACACCGCGCCCGGCCGACATCGATGAGGGCTGGTCGTACCTGCAGGTGCTACTCGAGCTACTTCCACGACTGCGCCTGATTGCGTTGGTGGGCAGGCATGCCCAAGCCATGCACCCGCGGTTAGTGGCACTGCGCCTGCCGATGGTCGTTCATGCACACGCCGCATCGAGCCCGCAGTTCGTCAATCGGCAACCGGTAATCAGACATCCTGAACGCTTCAGTTCGAAATCGCGATCATGCTCGACCGCCTGAGGACAACATGACGCCGGGGATGAGTGACTGGTCGCTCTCGGCGTCGATGGATGTGAAGACGGATGGCTCGTCGTCCAAAGCGATGGAGATGCCCTCTCGGTCCGTATTGAGTCGACGCTGGCCGATATACTCGCTGCGAGCCCGGCCGGCGCCGTAATCGCCATCGACATTCCGATTGGCCTCCCGACATCGGGAGCGCGAAGATGTGATGTGGAGGCGCGTAAGTTGCTCGGGCGCATTCGAGGGAGCTCGGTCTTTCCGGCGCCGGTGCGCGCGACGCTGGGCGCCCGCACGTACGCCGATGCCTGCACCAGGCATCGGCGAGTTGACGGACGTGCGATCAGCCAACAGTGCTACGCCTTGCTCCCAAAGATCGAGGAGGTCGACGCGACGCTTCTGGCCCTGCCGGAGCCACAAAGATCAGTGAAGGAGATCCATCCAGAGGTGTCATTCGCGATCTGGAATGGTGGAATCCCCATGATGGACCCGAAGCGCACGCTTCGAGGCAGGACCGCACGTACAGCGATCATCGACCAGCACTGGCCGACGGCGAGACGCGACGCCAAAGCACAGCTACCGCGGAGGGGATGGGCTGCAGACGACCTGAATGATGCCCTCGCGGCAATGTGGACCGCCGAGCGAATCGCGGCCGGAACGGCGCTCTGCCTACCAGAGTCTCCGCAGGTTGATGAGGTGGGGCTTCGAATGGAGATGGCCTAATACGGGCCAGCGCCATCCCACTGTTCGCGCCTAGGCCAACTGGCGATGAGGCGAGTGTTCGGCGTCCGGGGGATCGTCGTAGGCTTGCTGATGGGTGGTTCGTGCCGGGGGTCTCGGCGGCGGTTAACGAGCCGGAGTTCGGGCGTCGTACTGCGCGAGAATCCAGTCGAGCACCTCCAGAAATCGTGCGAGTCGATCCCCGGCTCCAACTCCGCCAGCCGACGGCACTTCGCGTCAGCGCGAATCGACTGCCCCGTCGCTTCCTTGACCCGACGCACCAACTCGGCGATCATCTCCTCGCGATCGAACGGAGGCGTCATGACCGCGAACTGAAACTGTACATAGCCAGCCGCGTACCCCGTTCGCACCGCGACGGTGAATTGGCCGTGGCGTCCGTGGTCATACTGGACATAGAACGAACCATCGCGCGTGCCGCGCCCCCACCAGAGGCGGACGTTGGGACGCCTGGTCCATGAGAGAATCGCTCGCGCAACACGCGCCTCCGCCGGGTTGCTTCGGGCGTCCAGCACCTCCAGGAATCTCGCCTCGTCCCACTCGCGCCCGGACGACCCCGTCCCCTTCCGCTGCTCCGCTTCCGCCGTTTGCCCGATCACGCGCGGCACCAGCGATTGTACGCCTCCTCCCATGTACTGCTTGATCTCCACGCCGAGTACTTCGGCCGGATCCATCTGTTCATTCAGGAACTCGATGATCCGGCGCAACTCGACGGGAATGTCATCGGCCACGAAGACCATCCTGAGGCGGCCAGCCTGGAGATTGGTCTTCGCGCGACTCCAGAACGCCTCCGCTTCCATCTCTCCCTGCAGGAACTCGCGAAGCACCGTCGAAGGTTCGCCGCCCGCACGGCTGACCGTCGCCTCGAACTCCGCCTGCAGTCGCTCCGCTGGCCAGAACGCGACCGCATTCGCGGCGTAGTCCAGCATCTGCCCAACTACCTCGCGCCGGATGCGCGTGTCGGAGCTGCGCTTCACCTCGACGAGCGTCGGCACTGCGTCCTGATCGAGGAACATGTGATCCAGCGACCACCGGACCGCCGCGTTCTCTCCGTCCGGGATCCCGAGCTCCCGTTTCACCAAGAGCCAACGGCGCGGTCGCTCGGCGTCGACCTGATGCCCCGCGAGGAGGGCGGGGTAGCGCTCCAGCAGGAGCTGGAGGACGTCCTCCGAGTCGTACGGCGACTCGCTCAGCGCGAGGAGACTCCCATCGGGTTGGACGATGAAGATGCCGGCGGTCATGTTGGATCCCCCGTCTCGTTGACGCGCGGTCTCAGGGAGTTCCCACGCGCCAACTCCACCGGATGCCGCACCGCATTCGACTCGATCTTCTGCTCCACGGCCTCCAGCAGGTCGATCTCCGCCCCATTACAGAACAGCAGCAGCGAGATCGCCACGTCCGCCACCTCTTGCGCCACGCGCTCCTGCCCCGGCGACGTCCGCACGAACTCGTCCGATCGAGCCCCCTCGACCCACCGCAGCTCCGCCGCCAGCTCCCCCGACTCGCTCACCACCGCCATCGCCAGGTTCTTCGGCGTGTGGAACTGTGCCCAGTCGCGCTCCTCGGTGAACTGGCGCAGGCGATCGCGGATCTGCTCGAGCCGATCAGTCGTCATGACAATCTGTGGAAGTTGGTGTGGGAGGGCGCTCGTGGATCGGTGCCACTCTCCATTTCTCGGAGCACGCTGGTGATCTGCTCCTCGGCGACGCGCGTCCTGCCGATCGGGCCTCCCGCGGCGCCACCTCCCTTGTCCATCCGTATGCACTACGCGGTGGCCCCGCGGCGGCAAGGCGATCAACCTACTACTCGCTCCAGTAGCTGGATCCGCCCCTCCTCCCCCAGACGGAAGCCCTCCACTTCGTTGCGACTGCTTCTTCCACCAAGCCTCCTTCCGCGCTGTCCCAAGGCTCTTGCATCCCCTCGGCCGCCTGGACTTTCCACCAGCGCTTTAGGATTGCACCGACCTTGTTGATGGCACGCGCCTTCGACACTCCGAAGTGCCCGAGGGCAACGTCCATGTAGCCATGGGCATCGTCGGAATCGAGTGCGGCCGTAACCACGAACCGCTCAGGCGAGGGGACCCACGTCAGTCTATACTGCTCCGGCCATGACATGCCCGGACCCGAGTCCGCCCAGTTGATGGTCAGCAGGATCTTCGACATGAGCGTGAAACGGCGCTCATCCGGGATCTCCAGGTCGCGGGTATTCCTGAGTTGTCCTTCTTCATCGACAAAGTCCCAGGAGAGTTTCGGCCCCTCTACGAGGCCGTGAATGAGTACACCGGCAGCCACGTCGATGCGGCGAATGCCGAAGTCTCCACCCGAGTAGTCTCCCGCCAGCTTGTCCACGAGCGGACGGATGGGGTCCTCTTCCTCCGGATCCGACGCACCCTCCACGAAGTACCGGTCAATGATCGCCTGTGCCTCGGGAGGAAATGGCGTGAAACGAAGGGTCTTGCTCATGGCGCACCTATCGTGGGAGGAATCGATCGTTCCGTTGCTGCGGCGCGAGGTCCCATCGCAATCGCGGTTCGCCTCGCTAGCGGAGGCCCGTCACCGTCTCGACATCAGGCGGACGGAGGACAACAACACCCACTTCCCCTGCAGCTTCGCCAGCCAACCACCGGCGGTCTGGGCGACCGACGGCGCTAGCACGCGAGTCGTGCGAATTCTCCGGTAAGCGCATTGAGTGGTCCTGCAAGAAGCGAGAGCCCCGCCGGGCTCCTCCCCCGAACCCTGCACCGGGACCCGTTTCACGGGCGCAGGTCAAACTCTCTCTTTGGCGCACCTACTCCCGAAGGCGTAGCACCTTCTTCGCCGGCAGCGCGTCGAAATCGTCGAGTGAGAGCAGTGCCCGGATCGTCGCAAGTCCGACGCGAGGTGGTTCAGTCCGAGTAGACACCCTGCCAGTCATATGGGCCGGTGAGGTAGTCGTCCACGAAGAAGACCAGAAGCGCCTTCCGTCCATCGGAATGCGAGATCTCACCCACGACCGGCACGCCGGGTGGCACGACTACGTTGTCTCCCCAGAATGCCTGATCGCCGTCGAGGGCACTCGCCAGGGTGCGACGCCAGTGCGCCATCACTCGCTCCTGTGTGGCACGGCCCTCAAACGTCTGCGTCGCGACCATGACGAGGTGGTCGAGGTCCGGCGCAAAGACGAGGCTCTTACCTGAGCACAAGCACTCGTTGACGACGTCGCAATTGTCGTCGACAAATGCGCCGAGTGCAGTCAGGCTCTCGTGCTCCTTGATGACGCCAGTCTCCCAGGCGGCGTCAACTGCCGCATCGATGAGGGGTTGAATCTCGTCGTCTTGCGCGACGGCAACGAATCTGCGCGAGTGCTCCATAGTCGGATATGTGGACGTGGGTGCGGGAATACGACGCTGAGGGCAACTCGGTGTAGTGGGCTGACACGTATCTCGCCTAACCACGCGCGTGAGAGATCCTTGAGTCTGACAGCAAGGCGCTGCGGTCAATTAGGCAGCGCTCCGCGAGCACCACATCGGACCGGACGTGTCGTCCGTCAACTCGTCCTCCCGGTCATACGGCCGCCCGTACCACCGATGGGTTCCATCGCGCGATATGATTCTCACGCAGCGTCGCCTGATGCTGCCGCTGTTGTCGATCGACGCCTCCCACGTGACCTCGACTATCTGCAGGGCCGGCCAATTCCGCATGACGCCGTCGCAGGACCTTGCGCGGCGCTTCCTCCAGCTCCTCGAGATCCAGCGAGCCCTCCTCCTCCTCGATCGCGAGGGCCTCGTCGTCGAACTCGACGACCTCTTCAGCGTCTTCCGAGATGAGCCCGAGCGCGAACGCGCTCTTCCGCGCCTCCAGGGCCTCCTCTCGAGCGAGCGGTTGGCACACCTCCCAGTCCTCCAGTAGTGCCTCTAGTCTTTCGCTAAGCTCGTGATCGCTGCTCGACAGAATGCGTCTCGTGAAGGCCTTGGCGACGGGTCGCCCGGTTCGCTACGCACTCGCCACCGCACCGGCGACCACATTATCACGGAGCACTGACACCGTCTGCAGAGTCGCGCTCACTTCAACTTCAACGGTCGTCGGAGCTCGCTCGGAACATCAGTCTTCATTTTCCACCACACAGTGATCGGCTTATCGCCCTCCCACCGCTCGAATTCCAGTTCTCCCATATACGCGAATGGCTGTGTTACCCCGTTCACTTTTCCCGTCTGACGCACGAAGAGATGAACACCAATCCCCAGCTTCGCATGCTCCGCCAGCTCCCTTCCTGACCGACTGTCCCTTGAAGTCCGATTCTGACTCTGCCATCGAAACTCTGTGGGCGACAAGAAGGCGTCCTCATACTGATGGTCCTTCTGCATCGTCGTCTTGTCGAGCGTCACGAACAGGATGATCAACCTGGTCTCGTTATCACCCCTGACTGCGACTCCATCCCCTTGAAGTCGAACCCAAACAACTTTGGCACCTCGGCTCGCTTGTACTTCTCCCACAAGTGCGGCCCCGTCTTCTCGTCCGAACTCCATGGCGATAGGCGATAGCCGTTGTCTTCCTTGGTGAAGACTGCCTCCTGCTTCGTTCCCGGCTGTCCGGCCCGCGGACCGAACCACCGGCGCAAGAGATCGCTGAGGACATTCGTGTCGGAATCCACGCGGTGCATGACGTTCACCGCGATCTTCACGAAATTGGCCTGGTATTCCTCGCCGTCGGCCATCACGGTCACCCATCCCTCGGGGATCCCAGGGTTTCGATCGCGTGAGGGGAGAAAGAGGATCGCGTTGTCGCCCGCATGCGACACACGGCAGACAATGCGCGGCGCGCCATCGTTCAGCCCAGCGCGCCGCACGTAGACGGCAAGACGCCACTCGGCCAACTCACGAGCCAGAGAGGCGGCCACCTCTCGCAGCCCTGGCGCGACGGACATGGTGGTCGAAAGCACGCCGTCTTCATAACGGAAGTACGCGTCTCCTCCCGTCCCGCGCCCGCCTACCCACGCCTGGATGGGGTTCTGCTCCAGCAGCGTGCGCATCGCACTCGCGTCCTCGAGAGCCTCTCCCATTTCCGTTCGCACCGCCGACTGCCGGCGCGCCATCAGTCGAACGCGCTCGATCAGCTGCGCGATCGAGATGCTACCGGGGAAGGCCTCTTCCGCGATCATCGCCAGGAGCACCACCATCTTGAAGCTCTTGGTCATCGGGGTGATCTCGAGCGCTGCCAGGAATCCGCGCAAGTGATCCGCAGCTTGCCCTTCCATCACCGAGAGATCACCCATGGACTGCACGAACTGGAACCACGATCCGTACCGCTGGCGCACCGCCTTCGGATCGTATCCATCGATGAAAGCCTCGGCCGCCGTGGGGCGCCTATCAGTCCGCTCGCGGTACTCCCGATAGTACGCCTCGAAGACATCTCCCCCACGTCCCCGCTGTTCGAGGAGCTGCGTAAGGATGTCCAGCGCCTCGAGGTCGTAGGTCACCTCGCACCCCGGCGGGAGGAGCTCACTGCCACGCCCATCAGCGACGATCCGGAGCGCCTGTGAGACCTCGGCGTCGCCCCCGGTCAGAGCAAAGAGCGTCCTCGGCTTCAACAGGAATGTGCGATGATTCCCGATGTAGTCGATGACCTTGAGTCGCTTTCCTTCTCGGTAGCGGAGTCCGCGGCCGAACTGCTGAAGCCATAGGATCTGAGATTCGGTCGGCCGGAGCATCATGACGGTATCGATCTCGGGGAGATCGACCCCTTCGTTGAACATGTCGACGGCGCACAGCACATCGAGCTCGCCAGTCTGCAACATTTCCAACGAGTGCGCCCGAGGATCGCTGTCTGGCCCTGCGTATACAGCCGCCGCGCGCTTGCCGTTCAGAATGAAGAACTTCTTCATGAAGTCGGCGTGACGCTGCGAGACGCAGAAGGCCAGGGTCCGCTGTCCTCCACGGCGCTCTAGCTGGTCGAGTGCATTGCTGGCTCGAGATTGTGTGGCGACCGCGGTCGACAGGGCTTCTTCGTCGAATCGATTGCTCCGCCACGGAATGTTGGTGTAGTCCACCTCGTCTGGCACACCGTAGTACTCGAAGGGGGAAAGCAGTCCGCGTCGAATGCCATCCGCCACATCGCAGCGGTATACGAGATTTCCGCCACACAGCGACAGCAGGTCTGCACCGTCCGTTCGCTCTGGCGTCGCGGTGAGGCCGAGCAGGAAGTCTGGGGCAAAGTGATCGAGCAGGCGACGATAGGTCTCTGCCGACGCGTGGTGGAATTCGTCGACGACGATGTAGTCGAAGTGATCGCCGGGAAAACGATCGAGATGCCGCTGGCGTCCCAGCGTCTGAATAGACGCGAAGAGAACCTCCGCATCCGGCGCCCGTTCAGTCCCCGTATACTTCCCCAGAATCGCCGCCGGCCGCAGCATCCGATACGTCCGCAGCGCCTGATCGAGGATCTCCTCTCGGTGCGCGACGAACAGGATTCGCTTGGCCCTCGTCGCGAGAGTGTCGAAGGCGCTCAGCCAAGTCTTCCCTAGCCCGGTCGCCAGGACGACCAATCCAGCGGTGCTACCGCGGGCGCGTGTGTTTGCCAGCGCGGCTAGGGCTTCACGCTGGACCTGGTGTGGCATTGGTGGCGCCGGAGGCGTCTCCGGGACAACGCCAGTCACGGTCGGCGTTGCGACCCGCCGCGAAGCCTTGTACCGCGCTACCCACTCGGCGTCGATGCGAACTGCGAGCTCATCGCGAAAGAGCTCTTCGAAGCCACGCTGCACGTCGCGGAATCCCTCTCCGTCTCGCGACGTGAGAACGCGGTAGTTCCACTCTACGCCTTCCTTGAGCGCGCTCCTGCTGATGTTCGAACTGCCAACGAACGCTGTCCCTGTACCTTCCTTCGAGTGAACGATGTAGCTCTTGAGATGGAAGCTTGTAGCGCCGCCTTCGAAGACCTTGACGTCGGCTCCCTCACCGAGATCGAGTAGACGAAGCAGTGCCTCCGGCTCCGTCACTCCCAGGTACTTCCCGGTTAGAAGGCGAATGCGCCCGCCACGTGCGAGAACATCGCGCAGTCGCTCCTCAATGAGCCGTACGCCGCTCTCAAGGATGAAGGCAACGGCAATGTCGACGCGGCGCGCGTTGTCGAGGTGGGCGAGCAAGTGCGGGAGGAACGGATCGGTTGCTCCGCGAACAAGCGCGCGCGCGTGTGGCGCACCCAGCTGTTCCGGCGACTGCGTGTAGTTCGCTTTGTGCGGAATGACAAAGCGAACGCCACCCGTCGGGTCAACGACGTCGCCCCGGTACCTCGGTATGACGTGCACGTGGAGGTGGAACACCGTTTGTCCCGCTGCTCTCCCAACGTTGACGCCGATGTTGTAGCCGTCGGGCGAGTAGCGTTTGTCGACCTCGACCCTGACTCTATCCACCAGCCTTGTGATGGCGTCCTGCTCGTCGACTGAGGCGTCGAACCACGTGGGGATGTGCCGGCGAGGTATGATGAGCGAATGTCCCGGTGAGACCGGGAAGCCATCCCATATCGCCCGTACCGTCTCCTCTGCCAGGAGACATGCATCATCCGGGATAGCGCAGAACGGGCACGCAGACTCCGGCTCCTCCCCTCCAGCATCCTCGCTTGGCTTAGAATCGACATTCAACCCCATCACCCTCTCCACACTCGCCGTGTTACGACCAGCTCGCCCGACAGGCCAGCTGCAACGCATTCAGCACAGCGCCAGCGAGAGACCGGCCGCCGAGCTGTCCGCTGTGACTGGCACACCGGACAGCGATGGTGATAGGACGTCGTCGCCTTCCGAGGTGCCGGCCGTTGGACAGCAGTCGCTGGCAAGGGCATGGAAGTCCTGGGATCGAGCCCAGCCTGAGTCATGAGCGTTCGCCACTCCGCCCCGTGTGGCCGAACCCGGCCGAATCGCGCCCGCGCAACCAGGTGGGCCAGCTCGTGGCCAACGACCTCCGCGAGGAGTGCGCGATCAGCGGACTGCAATGCGTGGTGCAGTGAGATCTTCGCTGTACCCGGGTACCAACGCCCAAGCGCACGCTTCAGTCGTGGCGAAAAGCGAATCTCGACGTCCCGGCAGGTCTCGATCATCCTCCATCTCTTGGCGTACCGCCGCACAAGAGCGGCCACCCGCGCACTCGCAGCCTGCGCGCGGTTGTTCTCGGTTCCTGCCCGCCCGATTCGTGGCCTATGGTGAGCGGTCATGTCTGCGCCCAGGGCCCTCCTCCGTGTTGCCACCAGACGCCTGTCTCGTGTGGGTGTACTCGTTCGGCGACTCGCGCAGAGCGAGGAGTCTGCCATCTGGTTGAACGATGAAGGTGCTGGTGGTCATGGTGCGCTCGGGAGTCGCGTCGAGCGGCGGCCTCTCCGCCTTCCCCCGCGCCACCTCCACCGGATACCGCCCCGCATTCACTTCGATCTTCCGCTCGATCGCCTCCAGCAGGTCGATCTCCGCCCTATCACAGAACAGCAGCAGCGCGATCGCCACGTCCGCCACCTCCTGCGCCACACGCTCCCGCCCCGGCGACGTCCGCATGAAGTCATCCGACTGCGCCCCCTCCACCCAGCGCAGCTCCGCCGCCAGCTCCCCCGCCTCGCTCACCACCGCCATCGCGAGATTCTTCGGATTGTGGAACTGTCCCCAGTCTCGCTCCTCGGTGAACTGCCGAAGGCGATGACGAATCTGCTGCAGTCGGTCGGTGCTCATGGTCATTTGAGGAAGACGACGTCCGCGTGCCATTCGAGGTGCACCCGGTCGGGCCACTTCGACTTGTCCCCGGGTAGGTTGATCGCGAGGTCCTGCTGCGCGTAGTACACGTGCCCGTTGTTCCAGTCCGCGCGTAGCCGTGTGCTCACCCGGAACCTGTAGTCTGGCGTCACCGTCACGTAGCCGCGATCGAAGAGCGTGTGCACATCGGAGCGGAGCAGCAGGCCGTTGGTGATGGAGTGTACGCCCCCCTCTGACACCGGGCGGATGTGCGCCGCCTCGAGGACGGGGAGCGTGTGCTCGTTGGTGACGGCGCAGCGGCGATCGTACGTGTCGGTAACAGAGACGCGAAAGCCTCCCTGACCCAGGCGCCGGCGCGCGAGCACGGGATCCGAGAACATCCGCATCGTCGTTCCCTCTGCCACCATTGGCGCGGCACCAATGAGCGCCGCGGTCGACATGTTCGCCTCCAGCGCCCGCCAGAGGTCTCGCCCAGTGCCGGCGTCGAGGTCATACGTCTTCCCCTGCACCGTGTTCAGCGAGAAGTCCGGCGGCATCGGAATCCACGCGTCTCTTCGGAAGAAGAACGGATGCTGGAGGATGATGTTGCCGATGACCGGGTCGTCCCCGGTGCGCAGCGGCTCCCGGCGGTACTTCGCGATCCGCTCGCGCATCTCGGCGAGCGATCGGACGCCATTCCCATCCCGAAAGGTCTCCCACGCCAGCGAAACCGGCAGAAGCGACGCGGTCTCGAAGAAAGCGCCACCGACGATGTAGTTGTTGGGGCTGTGGAGCTTGAAGAGGAACAGGTCGCCCGCTGAGAGCACCTTGAAGAGGTGACGACCACCGGGCTGCCAGAAGTTGATTTCCTGGCAATCGCGCGCGTGCGCGAGCTGCTCGTACCAGTCGAAGTCGGTGACGCCGAGGTAGGCTTTGCGCATCGCGATCTGTGAGGTGGACAGGAGGACTGGGAGATCACTCCCGAGAATTCGTGCTTGTTTCGATTTCCTACCTCTACCGTCGGCGCCGTCGACTCGAGACCTCCCGAAGAACATCCAGGAGATCGCTGAGTCTTCCGCGAATCTGCGCGTCCGCTGCTTCTCTCGTCATCCCATCACGCTCTGCCACTTCACGCGAGGCCTCCTCCACCCCTGCGACTCTCCTCAGCACGGCATCCAGGCTGCTGATCGCCTTCGACACCACATGGCGGCCCGGCTTCGACATTGCCACAAGGTCGTGATGTACGAGCGCCTCGACGTCGGCCCCCGCCCCCATTACGTCGTGCAGGTACACGAGGTCCTTCGCTCGTTTCGGGTACACGGCGTCGCCTTCCATCACGCGCCGATCCTGAAACGTCGCCGCCTTGTTGAGGACGTAGGCGCCTAGCGTCGGGACACGAACCTCCACCAGCCGCGTGCTCCCTGCGGCGTCGAGCGCGGGAATCCGGAGTCGCTTGGTATGCCGTTGCAGCAGGTCGAGCCGATCCAGTGCGACGGCCCCGACCCCGGGTTGCTGCATGACACCAACGATCCGACCGAGCGTGCGGGATGTCCCCGCGTGGGGAACGAGGAACTCGATCTTCTCGCCCGACGCCGCATCGTTCGTCCAAACGGCCGCCGCGCTCGTGTTCGCGGTCGCCACGAAGCCGGCTGTCCGGAGAGTCTCGGCGATCGTGTCGCGCCCATCGGGAGGAATCTCGGATGTCACGAGCACGTCGACTTCCTGCGTCATCGAGAGTCGCCCGTGCCACGTCGAGAGACCGCCATACTGACGATACAGGTATGGCACCCATCCGCCGATGATGACGATCTCGCCCAGGTAGGGCTCCAACGCGGACACCACGCGCTGCAGTCCACGCTCGAACGACGAGCGGTTGATTTCCCCGTTCACACAGGCTCCTCCCACCGACACGCAAACACCACGCGCGGTAGCGCTCCACGCATTTCCAGCAGGTGATCCGCCTGTTCCCGCCCGCGGACCGGATATCGCCACAGGTCGACCAGCAGCTGCTCGATGCCCACCACGGGCAACCGGCCGAGTCGTGTGATCCCTGACCACAGGCTCCTGTCGTAGTACGGCGCCATCAACACCAACCGGCCATCGTCGCCGGGCTCCCAGTCACGTTCTGTCGCCACTGTGCGCAGTCGGTTGGCGCCCCCCGCGTCGACGTATACGTGCACGCGATCCCACGCGGCGTGCGGAGCGACGCGCGATGCCGCGGCCTGAAGTGCGAGCGCCCATCGCCTGCCTCGCAGCAGCTCAGGGAGTCGCGCCAGGAAGCGCTCCATGTTTCCGATCGGCGCGTGGACCGCGAGGCGACTATTCATGGTCCAGTCGTACGATGCGCTCCAGCGGTCGATCAGGCTCGCGACGTCGATGACGCGTGCCGTGACGGGACGTCCACGGAGCGAAACATTCCGCTCGTTCGAGACGAGCTTCCACGCATGCAGCTGACGGAGCACCTCGGATGTCGTCGTCCGATCCACGTGGCAAGTCGAGGCGAGTTCGCGTACCCCCCACGTGCGAGGTGCGGGACTCAGTGCGTCGCGAAGCAGCACGCGCACCACACCGCTGGCCCGATCGGCGAATGGGTCAGCCCCGGTGCGTGGTCTGGACTCCGACGCGTCGTCGGCCTCGGGAGGGAGGACGCGATCGATGAGGAGCCCCGGAATCGACAGGCGGACGGTCCGGCTCTCCAGGTCAATGAAGCTCGCGTTCGCCCGTCGTAGCGACTCCAGCTCGCGCCTTCCCTCGACGTCGGCGAGCACGCGAACTTCCGTTACCGACTGTCGCCTGCGCGACGGGGCAGGGGAGAGGCTCAGCCGAAGGCGAACGCTCGCACTCTCCCCGCGGTCGGCGGCGAGCGGCAATAGAGTTGCCCAAAGCGCGCGCTCGTCGCCGTGCGGCGGGAGTCCCAATCGCACGTCGGCGTGCCCCGCTACGGCCTGACCGATGAGGGCCAGCCCCCGCTGAGCCGGGCGTCGGAAGTGGGAGATTTGTCAGCCATCGCCATTTGTCAGCTCGATAGCTGACAAATTGCCACGCCGCTGACAAAGCCGCAATGGCTCGGCCCTACGCCGCCACCTTCACCTCCTCAGGGGTTCGCGCCGCGCCCGCTGTCAGTCCCCCCCGCTACACTCCAACCCGTTCACCCCACTCGACCCCAGCAGCGCGCTACGGCGATGCAACACGATCCCGTCGAGCAGTCCCCCGCCTATCTCGCCGTCGTACACCACGCCGAGGAGCTGGCGTGGCAGGAGTTGGACCGGCTCGGCATTCCACGCGGCTCGTTCGGAAGCTGCCACGCCTTCTGGGCGGCCAAGCAGCAGGTGCTGCACGATCGCTTTGGCATCGAGTGGAAGTCACCCGCGGAGATGAACCCGCTGATCATCTTCGACTGAGACCGTCGCGCGATGCATGCGCGGCGGCACGCCGGCGTCAGCGAGCGCGACGACCGGCAGGCGAAGCTCCTCGCCGTCATCACTACTCCCGATCCCCATGTGGCTCTTCACCCGCTACGGCTTCTTCAGCGCCGTCTGTGCCCGGCAGGGCGACGGCGCCTACCGGCAACCGGTGGACCCTGAGCGCATCATGGTCCGCGCCAGGGTGCGGGCGCACCTCGAGGCGCTCAAGGAACGCTTCCCGGACCTGTTGGCGCAGACCGAGATACGCGACTCGTTAGGGACCGACTACGCCTATCGATGCTTCGTCTCCAAGGCCACCTGGAGCGACGTCGTCGCGCGCCTCGCGGCCGAACTCGACTACGACAACTTCAAGAGCGAGGTCCGGCGCCACCAGGGACGGGCCGGTGCGGCCTACGAGGATGCCTTGCACGACGTGTGGTCGGTGATGCATCGACTCCAGGAGTAGCGTCAGCGTCGCGATTGGCTCGGGCGATGAGTTCGCACCGTCGTGCCGGCGGCAGGTTGCGGGGCACTGCCGATCGGCGCATGCGGAACGTCACTTCGCGCCCTCAGCGCTTCCCCACCGGCTCCAGCCGCAAGATCGCCGTCGGCGGCCCGTCCGCGTCACGCGTGCCGCCGTCGAGCGCAAGGTAGACCAACCCGTCTGGCCCCTGCTCCACGTCGCGCACGCGACCAATGTCGCGCAACAAGTCCTCCTGCCGCACAATGCGCTGCCCGTTGAGCCGCAGCCTGACGAGTCGCTGGCCGCTCATCCCGCCCACCAGCATGTCGCCCTTCCAGCCGGGGAATGCATTCCCCGTGTAGAAGATCATCCCGCTCACGCCGATGGACGGGACCCAGACGAACGCCGGGGGCTCCATCCCCTCGCGCAACGTCCCCTCGTGGATGGCGCGTCCGGTGGTGTAGTTCACCCCGTAGCCCACCACCGGCCAGCCGTAGTTGCGCCCCGAACGGAGGAGGTTCACCTCATCGCCCCCCTGCGGGCCGTGCTCGTTGCTCCAGACGTCGCCCGTCACCGGATGGACGGCCAGCCCCTGTGCGTTGCGATGCCCGGAGGTCCAGGTCTCGGGGAGCGCTCCGGGCGTGTTCACGAACGGGTTGTCGGCGGGGATGCGTCCGTCGTCGTGCAGGCGGACGGTCTTGCCGTTGTGAACGGAAAGCCGCTGCGCCGGGTGCGCGGTGAGGTCGCCGGTGGAGGGCCACTGGCGGTCGCCGAGCGTGATGTAGAGGTAGCGCTGTCGGTCGAAGGCGAGCCGACCGCCCCACATGGAGGCACGCGAGGTGCCGTTGCCGTCCGCGCGCGCGTGGAAGACCTCCTGCACGTTCGTCAGGCGGTCACGCTCGAAGCGCCCGCGGACCACGGCCAGGCTGCCTAACGAATCGGCGCCGGGCTTGACGTAACTGATGTAGAGCAGCCGGTTGGTCGCGAAGTCCGGATGCAGGACGACATCGCGCAGCCCGGCCTGCTCGAGTCCCGACATCTTCCGCGCGCCTCGGCCGAGTGCCTGGATGGGCGGGAGCCCCGCCACCGAGTCGGGGAGGAGGACTCCCTTGCGGATGATGCGCAGTCGCCCGGGGCGCTCGGTCACGAGCAGGTCCCCCTCCGGCGTGAACTCGAGGGCGGACGGGTTGACGAGCCCACGCGCCACCTCGACGACCCGGAAGTCGTGGAACGCGGTCTGGACGACGTCTGCCGGGAGCGCGGCGTCGTTAGGGCGCGCGGAGGTGCGAGCGGCGCAGGCCGACGCGGCGACGGTAACGGCCAGCACCAACGAGGAGGAGCGGATCATCCTGGGAGTGCTCCGTAGGGCGGGATTCGAGGTGGGGGCGGTGCGCGTGAAGATAAGATGGGCGTGCGACAGTTCGGGAAATCGGATCGTCGGGCAGCTTCTCCGACAACGCCGCGTTCACGATGCGAACATCGCACGCGTTGAAACCGATCACGCGAGCACGAATCATGGGGTCAGCATCCTGATGCTTTGATCCCGCGTTCGCGAGTTTAGCGATCGCCGATAAACTCGCGAATCTCGCTATAACCGGATGCTGCGCCCCCGCTGCCATGCTGCAGTGTCACCAGAAAAAGTCGTCGCACCGCCCACGCCTGGCCTACGGGCGCGCGGGGAACGGCGCCGCGACCTTCAGCCCGGTGACCGAACGGCGGATCGCGCCGAAGTCTGCGTCCCGTGTGACAATCGTCCACCCGAACTCGCGCGCCTGGCATGCGAGGAGCACGTCGTTGAAGCGATTGGCCGATGGGGCGGCCGTGGTAGCGCCAGTGACGGTCGCCGCTCGCCGCCACGCCGCGGCACTCGGCGCGAGAATGCGCCCGCGCCGCTCGAACGGCGCCAGGAACTGATCCTCGAGCGCCTCGCGGGCCTTCGCGGTGCGCGCGCCGGCCGTCAGTTCCGCGACGACGACGCTCGACAGAACGGTGGAAGGCAACGCCCAGCTGAGGAACGCCTTCAGGCGGTCGAGTTCGCCCGGTTGCCGAAGCGCGTCGACGAGAACGTTGGTGTCGAGGGTGTAGATCAACCGGCGCGGCGGGTGCGCGTGCCCAATCCCCCGGCCGCGACCAGCGCGTCGAGGCCGCGGAAGACTTCGGCACGAAAGACGACGAGGTCGAGGGCGGCGTCCACGGCGGCCGTCTCGGTCTCGGCGCCGAGCGCGGCCTTCGCGGCATCCAGCTTTCGCTGGTCGATGAGCATGTTTTTGCGGCGAATTACGCGGCGCGTCCTAGCCATGGCTCCCTTCCGGAAAGTGCCAAGGGAAGGTACGGCTCCATACAGCTCGGAGCAAGGTTCGGTCTGTATGACGACCGTCATGAACCGAGTGAGCGTCGCCGTGAGCGTCCGCGAGGACGCGCTCGACGAGCTGACCCGCCAGACGCAGGACATGGGACTCAGCCACTGACGGGCCCTTCGCTGTTGTCTACGACGCATGCGTGCTGCACCCCGCGCCGCTGCGGGACCTGCGCTTTGCGCCGAGAGGAAAAGCCGTCGACTCCTCGACCGCTCCCATAGCGCGCCGAATCCAAATGCAAGCGTCGCCATAGCATGGCCCTCCACGACTGCCATGCTATGCGCAGGCCATGACATGGACTCCGCCGGCCCGCTCAACCGAAACCGTCAGAAACCGTCAGAAAGGAAGAAGGACGAAGCGCTCCCTCCCGCTGAGCGCTCCGTAGGGGATCGGGCGAACGCCCCGCCGATTCACGCCCGGGCGAGGTATCTGTGGGACCACGCGCCGAGCAGATATGGGCCATGTATTAGCCCCTCAGCAGATATCGGCCCACTATCTCCCCATCGACGTCCTCAGCAGATCGTCGCTCCGTGTTCCTTCCCCCGCTCCCCACCGTCTCGAACCTCTACAACCTCGCCAGCTCCCCCTACTTCCAGGGGACGCTGGAGCGCCGCGAACAGTCGCAGCGCCCGCTCGCGCTCTTCGTTTGGCGCGGCGAGGAACTCCAGCGGTTGCGGGCCCGCGTGCACGGCTCACCCAGGGCGCGGTCTCGACCGCGCTCGCCTGGTTCATCGAACGCGGCTTCGTCGTCGCGCTCACGCGTCAGGGAGCGGGGCCGACGGAGTACGTGCTCTCCGGGACCAGCCGGCTGATCTTCCCGGCGGCGGCCAAGCCGTCGCGCGTCAGCGAGGGGCGAGCAAAGGGGCGAGCAAAGGGGCGAGCTCGGTCGTGACGCGCGAAAGCGGGCCTGTTCGAACGTCTGTTTGTGAGACCGGTGATGGGGTCACACGCGATCAGTGAAGCGCGCGCCGAATAGGAGCGCGAGGACTCGGGAAACGGCGCCGCGTCATATCGATCGTCCGGAGCAGCATGTGTAGGCCTCGATCGCATCCCCCACGACTTGCCGCCGTCGCCTGTGCGCCTCGCATCGTGCCCTCGCGACGCGACGCGGTCGTTCGAGCATCGCGCAACGTGACTTTGCGCTTCGACACGGCCGTTTGTGAATCGCGCAGCGTGACATTGCGGCTCGGCGCGGTCGTTTGTGCATCGTGCAACGAGTCCATGCGATGCGACGCGGTCGTTTGTGCATCGCGCAACGCGACCTGGCGACCCGACGCGGTCGTCTGTGCATCGCGCAACGTGACCTTGCCACTCGGCGCGGTCGTTTCTGCATCCTGCAGCGTGACTTTGCGATTCGACGCGGTCGTTTGCGCATCGTGCAACGTGACCCGGCGATCCGGCGCGGTCGTCTGTGCATCGCGCAACGATACCTGGCCACTCGGCGCGGTCGTTCGTGCATCGTGCAACGTGACCTGGCCACTCGGCGCGGTCGTTCTGTGCATCGCGCAACGTGACCTGGTCACTCGGCGCGGTCGTTTGTGCATCGTGCAACGGGACCTCGCCACTCCGCGCGGTCGTTTGTGCATCGCGCAACGTGACCTGGCCACTCGGCGCGGTCGTCTGTGCATCGCGCAACGTGACCTGGCCACTCGGCGCGGTCGTTTGTGCATCGCGCAACGTGACCTTGCCACTCGGCGCGGTCGTTTGTGCATCGCGCAACGTGACCTGGCCACTCGGCGCGGTCGTTTGTGCATCGTGCAACGCGACCTGGCCACTCGGCGCGGTCGTTTGTGCATCGCGCAACGTGACCTTGCCACTCGGCGCGGTCGTGTGTGCATCGCGCTTCGCGACCTGACACTTCAGCAAGATGACTTGGCAACGGCGCGCGATCATCTGTCCGTTGCGCGCAGTCCCTTTGCCCGTCCACACTGCTGGGTGGACGGTCAGCGCTGCGCCTTTGCACGCGCGCGCTGTTGGCTTTCTGGTCAGCAATGTGTCTTCGGCGAGTCGCGCGGTCGCTTGTGCGGCTAGCGCTGTGGCTTGTTTGGTGTGCGGAGGGCCCTTCCGCGCGGAGACGCGGGCTTGCAGGTCGGCGATGCCGCGTGTCGTTGCGATCATGTCCCTCCTTCCCTCTGCTCGGCCGACCCTCACCTCGCGCCGATGACCGCCGAGGAACTCCCGTGCGTCCGGCGCGTGTCCGGCACGTGCCCGCGCAGTCGCGGCGCACGTTCGCTCTTTCGCGCAGCGACGCGGCGACAAACGGGTCCGAGCTCGCGCTGGGACGAGGGGCCTCGCCGCATCGGAGCGCGAGGTCGCAACTCGGTCGCGCCGACTCTCCCAGGTGCGCCACGTCCCATCCAGACACATAACGCGGCCGTTCGCATGTTGACCCGCCGCGAAACACCGAACAGATATGGCGCACCCCGCCCCAACCGACGCACCACCAGCACCTCCCAGCCTCACCGCGCCCCCGTCATGTCCGCCCTCACGCGCCGCTCCCTCCGCGCGCTGCTCACCACCCTCGCCCTGCTCGCCGGGCCGCAACTGGCACCGGCGCAACAGCCCGCGCCCGCGCCCACCGCGCTCGGCGCGCCGCCCCGCGTCCTCCTCATCGGCACCCGCCCCGAGGACGAGGACAACGCACTCATCGCCTGGCTCTCGCTCTTCCGGCACTACGACGTTGGCGTCCTCTCGCTCACCCGCGGCGAAGACACGCCGAACCTGGCCGGTCCCGAGCACGAGGCACCGCTGGCGGTGGTGCGCACGGCCGAGCTGCTGGCGGTGCGGCAGCGCGATGGGGCGCGGCAGTTCTTCACGCGCGCCTACGACTTCGGCGCCACGCGCGTGGACTCGATCGTGGCGCGCGAGTGGCCGCGCGACTCGCTGCTGCGCGACGTGGTGAGCGTGATCCGCGCCTTTCGCCCGCACGTGATCATTGCGCTCACCAGCACCTCCGACACCATCGATGCCACGCGGCGCCTTTCGGCGGAGCTGGCCGCCGAGGCGTTCGCGGTGGCCGATGATAGCGTGCGCATGCCAGCGCTGCTCACCGGTCGACTGCCGCGCTGGCGGGTGGGGCGGCTGTACACGCTGGACCGCGGGGGCGCCGCGGGGGGCGCGCGCACCCTTTCCATAGATGTAGGCGCCTTCGACGGGCGCTCCGGCAGGAGCTACGCGGAACTGGGCGCGACGTTCCGCCAGCTGCAGCGCACGCTGGGGCCGCCGGTGGCCCCGTCGGTGGGGCCGATGCTGCGCACGCTGCGCCTGGACAGCACGCGCGTGGGCGACGCGCCCTCGCTCCTGGCCGGCGTGGACACCACCTGGGCGCACTTCGCCAATGGGGTGCCTGACGAGGCCGTGGCACAGCTCGACACCCTGCAGCGGGAGATAGCGGCCGTGCGGGCGGCGGTGCGCGATGCACCCATGGCCGCCGAGGGCGCCGAGCGCGCGGGGGTGAGCGCGGCACTCGCGGAGGCGCTGGCGCGCGTCGCGGCGCGTACCACGGCGGTGCGCGTCGCACTCCCCTGCCGGGACGAGTCGGGGGTCCCGATCTGCGAAGGGGATACCGGTGACCTGGCGATGTCACTCGGCGCCCTGCGCGAGCGTGCGACGCGCGGCATGCTCGCGGCGGCCGGTGTGGTGCTCGACGGAACGGTCGCGCGGGCGTTGGTTGCGGCTGGCGACTCGGTGCCGGTCACGGTCGCGATCTACAACGGAGGTCTCGCTCCAATCACGGTCCGCCGGGTCGCGGCCTTCAACGGTAACGCGCTGTCGGTCCTCGCGCGCGAGGCGACCATCACGATCCCGCCCGACAGCACGGCGCGACTCACGGGATGGGTGCGCGTGACGGCACCGACGTTTCATTGGTGGCAGGTCGATGGGCTCGTGACCGGAACGTCGCTGCACGTGCGGCGCGCGCGCTCGCGTGGCGCGGTGGTTCCGCAGCTCATCGCGGGTGAAGAACGCATCCGCACCTCGGGGGTGGAGGCGACGATCGCCCTGGGAGGCGTCGACGTGCCGGTGATCGCGGCGCCGCTCGCCTATCGCGACCGCGACATGCTCCGCGGCGACGTGTCGTACCCGCTCGCCGGCGTCCCGCCGGTGTCGATCCTGCTCGACCGCATGTCGGAGTTTGTCCGCGCCAACACCCCGGTCGATCGCTTCTTCCGCGTCTTCATCCGCTCGGCGCGCGCGACCCCCGATACGCTGGCCGTGCGCCTGCGCCTCCCGGTTGGACTCACCGCCGATTCGCTCACGCGCACGGTGGCGCTCCCGCCGTTCGGCAGCCGCAACCTCTTCTTTCGCCTGCGAGGGACGCTGCGTCCCGGCACCGACACGATCGCCGCGGCCGCGCTGAGCCTGGTGCGGCGTGCGCGCGAGCTCTCACCCGGCGTCATCAGCATGGACCCGGTGGGCGAAGTGCGACACGGCAGCATCACACGCGAGTATCCGCACATCCCCAGGCAGCAGTTCGTGCGCTTCGCCAACGATCGTGTCGAAGCGGTCGACCTGCGTGTCCCCTCGCGGCTCAAGGTGGCCTACGTGCGGGGCGCCGAGGACCTGCGCCTGACGCTGGCCCAGCTCAACGTGACGCCGCAACTCCTGGAGCCGGCGCTGCTCTCGGTCGTCAACCTCTCGGCGTTCACGACGGTGCTGGTGGGGAACGGGGCGCTGGCGTCAGACGCCATGCAAGCGGCGGTCCCCGCGCTGCAGCGCTTCGTGCAGGGCGGCGGCACGCTGGTGATCCTCTCCGGCGGGCGCGAGGTGGGGGAGAGCGCGCTCCTCCCGTTCCCGATCACCTTCGACAGCACCCCGCGGCGGTTGCGCGACGTGACCCAGCCTGTGCAGCTGACGGCACCGCGTGCGCGCCTGCTCACCTGGCCTAACGCGATCACGGCGCGGGACTTCGAACGCTGGGAGGGGGATCGGGCGCGCAACGTGCCTCGGGCGTTCGACGCGCGCTACGACGCGATCCTCTCGATGCGTGATGCCGCGGACAGCCCGGTAACCGGCACCCTGCTGACCGCGCGCGTGGGGCGGGGGACGGTGGTCTTCTCGGCGCTGTCGCTCGATGCGCAGCTCGAATCGTCGGTGCCCGGCGCGGCGCGCCTGCTGGTGAACCTGCTCTCGGCGGGGCTGGCGGCGGGGGGGTGAGGGGGGGAGCGCCCCGCGTCACGACGCCGCGTCGGCACCGAACTGTTCGAGACTCACCTGCGGGAGCTGCGCCACCTGCGCCGCGTGCTCGATGGTCATGCTCACGAGATTGCCGTCCTTGTCGAGATCGACACACACGTTCTCCGAGATCTCGCGTGTTTCGTCGACAATCTCGTCGGAAAACTCCAGGAGCGCGGTGTCGGTATCCTTGAAGTACTTCACCTTCATGGGCGGAACCTTCGGTCGAAGAACGCGTTGTGGACGGTCGTAACGTCGGAGAGGAGGACAACCCTCGGCGGTGAGTGAACGGCTCGAGATCCCTCGAGTTTTGCGGCGAATTCCGACGAGAGGCGCGGCGCTCACGCTGCATCACCCCACCGCCATCAGGTCACGCCACACCCCGCCGCCTCGGTGCGTGCAACGCTTCCGCCACCGCCTGCGGGTTCCGCGCCGCCACCCTGAGCAATGCCAGCGCCGGGCCGTCCGGCGTCCGCCGTCCCTGCTCCCAGTTGCGCAGCGTGGAGACGCTCACGCCGATCATCAGCGCGAACTCGGCCTGCGTCGTCCCGAGCTTCTGGCGCACGGCGCGTACGTCGGCCGGTCGGAACGTCGTCACGCGTCCCCGAGGCGATGCTCCGCGTCGCACACGACCGGCCTGGCGAACGCTCGTCAGCAACTCCGCGAATGCGTCTGTCTTCACCCGAACTCCTCTTCGACGACGTGGCGTAACTGCTTCACCTGCGATGGTGTCAGGTCGCCGTGTTCGCTCTTCTTGTAGAGATACAGGAGATAGAGCGTCCCGCTCACGGCGTCCCAATAGTAGATGACCCGTAGCCCTCCACGCTTCCCGCGTGGCGGAAGCGCGACGCGCAGCTTCCGCAGTCCGCCCGATCCGGCGATGATGGCGCCCTGTTCCGGGCGCAGCAGCAAGGCGAGCTGCAACGCGCGATACGAGGCGTCATCAAGCGTACGCCGGAGGAGGGCGGTGAAGACCGGGGTCTCGATGAACCGCAAGGTGGAGTGTACGCCAATGGCGCAGTGAGATCAACGGGCGTGACGGCGGGAAGTCGATCGCTCCGGCGCAGCGAACGCGCTGCCTGTCGGGCCCGTGAACGATGCGGAGACTCCTGTCAGTACTCGTCATCCTTCCATTGCGAGTTGTAGCGAACGAGTGCCCTTGCGCCGCGCGCGAAGAGTTGGCGCTTCGCGCGTCGCTGCCATGCGGGCCGAGGAACAACTGGCTGGCGACGATTCGATCGAGTGTGCTTGCCACGGGGCGTGGTCAGCCCGTCCTTTTCCAGCTTGCGCTGGGAAGGGGCGACCCGGCACCCATCCGCCCTCCAACCTCACTCCGTCCCCCGTCCCCCCCTTCGCGCCCCCTGCACCTTCCCCCCCATTCAGGGTATCTCTGCACGTCACCCTCTCCCCAGCCTCCCGCCCACCCCGCTCGTGCGATCGCCCCGCTCCGCCCGCCCCCTGCTCAGCCTCGCCGCCCTACTTGCGCTCGCCGCACTCCCAGCCGGCGCCCAGTTGGCCACGGGAGAGGGTTTCCTCTTTCGCGCCCCCTCGGTGCGGCTGACCCTCTCCGGTGGTTTCGCGGCCCCCCGCGCCCGGAGCGACATCTTCGACCTGGTCACCGACGAACTCACGCTCGACCGCGGTGACTTCGCCTCGCCCGCCTTTGCCCTCTCGGCGGCGGTTCGCGTCGCCCCTCGCGTGGAGGTCGGGATCAGTACCTCCTACGCCGGCCGCACCGCCGACTCCGAGTCGCGCGACTTCACGGGGGAGGACGACCTCCCCATCCTCCAGTCCACCACGCTCGACCGCGCGACGATCATGGCGACGGGGCGCCTCTCGCTCCTCGCCCCGGGGCGCGCCATCGGGCGCTACGCCTGGATCCCCCGCCGCGTGGTCCCCTACGTGGGGGGCGGGGGGGGCGCCGTCTGGTACCGGCTCCGCCAGAACGGCGAGTTCGTCGACCGGGAAACGCTCGACATCTTCGAGGACTCGTTCGAATCGAAGGGGTGGTCGCTGGGCGCCACCGGCTTTGGCGGGGCCGACATCTCGCTTGCCCCCCGTTACGGGCTTACAGTAGAAGGGCGGTACCTCTGGGCCCGCGGGCCGATGAACGGCGATTTCAGCACCTTCAACAAGATCGACCTTTCGGGGTATGATGCCTCGATCGGGGTGTTCGTCAGGTTCTGATGGGGGAGACACGCATGCATCGACACATCGCACGACTGGTCCTGCTCTCGGCCGCCCTCACCGCGGCACCAGCCGCCGGCGCGCAGGGGACGAGCGAACCGTGGGCCCCGTGGATCGGCTGCTGGGACCTGGTGCCGCGCCCCGGTTCCGCGGAGCGAAGCGAACGAGTCTGCGTCCTCCCCACGGAGAACCCGGCGGCGGTCGACCTGGTCTCGCTCGCGGGCGACAGCGTCACCACGCGCCAGCGGCTCGACGCCTCGGCCGACAAACGCGCCGTGCAGCAGGGGAGCTGCGCCGGGGTCGAGACGGTGCAGGGGACGGGGGCGCGCGTGTACCTGCGCACCACCATGCGCTGTGGCGAGGAGAACCGCCTGGTGAACAGCGTGATGGCGATGTCGCGCGATGGAGAATGGCTCGACGTGCGCGGGGTGGCCTTCGGCTCCAACGTCGGCGTGCGCGCCAACCGCTATCGCGAGGCGCCGGCCACGGCGCAGCTCCCGGCCAGCGTTGCGGCCGCCCTCCGCGGGCGCCCGAGCGGGATGCACTCGGCGCGCCTGGCGGCGTCGGGCCCGGTGCAGCTGTCGGACGTGGTGGAAGCGTCCCGCTTTCTCGAGGTAGGGGTGCTGCAGACGTGGCTGGCCGAGCGGGGGCAGGGGTTCGGGCTCGATGCCGAGCGGCTCGTCTCGCTCGAAGCGTCGGGGGTGTCGCCGTCGGTGATCGACATCATGGTCGCCCTGTCGTACCCGGACGTCTTCGCGCTCGATCGCACGCGCCTGGGTGATCCGCCCCCTGATACGCGCGGCGAGATGCGTGGCGGCGACTTCGGCGGCGACGACTACTACGACGGCGGCGGCTGGGGCTACGATCCCTACGGCTACGGCTATGGCCGCGGCTCCGGCTGGTACTCGGGACGACGCCCGGTGGTGGTGGTGCAGCGCCCGGCGGGCGACACCGAGGACGAACACGGCAAGGTGGTGAAGGGGCGCGGCTACGTCTCGGGGCGCAACGACTCCTCGGGATCCGGGAAGGCGAGCGGTTCGTCAGGCGGTAGCTCCTCCGGATCGGCGGGGCGCGCGAGTTCGTCCGACTCGGAGAAGAAGGGGTCGAGCACCGGCCGCAGCCCAGGCGAAGGCCTGCCGGTGGCCAAGTGCGCGGGGGGGGGGGGGGCCCGGCCGGGGGGGGGGGGAAAGGGGCGGCGCGGGGCCGCCGCGCACCTCCGGTCCCCTCCCGGCAAGCGGCGCGCCCTGAACTCGGCGACCCCTGTAAATGCGCCTGCAGCAAGGCCCCCCCGCGCGGGGGGGGGGGGGCGGGCGCATCGCGGGGGGGGGGGGGGGGGGGCGGGGCCAAGCGGGAAGGGCGGTCGTCTCGCCTCGGCGCGGGGGGGCGGGGGCGCCCGCCCAGTGCAAACAGGGGCCGCCCGAAGCTGCGCCCTGCGGGGCCAGGGGCCGTCGGCTCTCTCGCCCGGGGGTTCCGAGCGCCGTCCCCGCCGGTTGGGGCGTGAGACACAGGCACCCTCCCCTGCGCACTCGCGTCCTCGCGAGACAGCGCAAACAGTGCGGCAGCGCCGGTGGCAGCGCGCCGCCGGCTGGTCCCGGCCGGGGACTGGTCACACTCGCCGCGCAGGCGCGGCGGGGGTGCCCGGTGAGCAACTCGTACGCGATGAGCCCGAAGGCGTAGATGTCGGTGCGATGATCGGTGCTGGGATCGCCCGACGCCTGCTCCGGCGACATGTACGCCGGCGTGCCGATCGCGATCCCCATCGACGTGAGCCCCGACGAGCCGTCGATCGTGGCGTTGGAGAGCGCCTTGCCGAAGTCGGTGATGACCGCGTGAGCGTCGGTGAGCAGGATGTTTTCGGGCTTTATGTCGCGGTGCACGACGCCCTGGCGATGCGCGTACGCCAGCGCCGAGGCCACCTCGCGCAGCAGTCGCACGGCGTCGGCGACGGGATACTCGCCGGAGTGCCGCAACCGCTCGCGCAGCGTGAGCCCTTCGATGTACGGCATCCGAAGGGCCGCGACGCCGCCAGGCGGGAGTGGGATGCCAGGGAGAGGCTGATCTGCGCTTAAGGCTGGCCGACACGCGTCGGCTCGGCGGGAGCACTTAGCCAGCGGCGGGAGAGGGACATGCACGCGCCACTACGGTAATGGGAGGCAACGCGAGAGGCACGCGCCCGGGCGTCAGGACGCCTGCGGCAGTGTCCTGTTGGTCCGGGGCGCCGGGGACCGGGGCGACGGTGGAGCGAGCGCACTACAGCGCGGGGAAGCGCGCCAGACAAGGCAGCGACACCACGCCCCACGCATCTCCAACCTCCAACAACGAAAAGCGACAATTGTAACGGCGGCGTTCATCACCCCGCGCGCGACCATCACTGTGGCGCGCATGCCACGTTGATTGACAGGTGGCGCAAGAGCCTATAAGCTGGCCCCCTCTCGCGCAGACCGGTGCCATGCCGACACGGGACGAGTGGCAAGCGGAACAGGAACGTCTTCTCGCGCTGTATCCTGAAGCGCGCGAGACGTTGGGCCGCATCCCCGGTGTGGTCGAGGTCGGTGTGGGGCTGCGCCATCGCGCCGGCGCGCTCGTGGAGGAGGCGGCCTTCGTCGTCTTCGTGGAAGCGAAGCGCCCCCGCTCGGAGGTGGCGCCTGACGAGATGATCCCGGCGACATTCCGCGGCATACCGGTCGACGTCGAGCCACGGCGCCCCGACATCCCGTTGCTGGGCTTCGGCGACGAGCGCGATCGCAAGAACTACAAGACAAAAGTCGGCGGTACCGCCATCGGCTCAGAGGGATCGCGCGGGACGGGGACACTCGGCTGCTTCTGCTCGATCAACAACAGCACCGCCATCGCCCTGCTGAGCTGCCATCACGTCCTCTTCGACGGTGACGCCGAGGAGGGATCCGGGGTGGGGCAGCCGGCCTATGATGCGTCGTGCTGTTGCACCTGCAACGAGATCGCCAAGGTCACCACGGGGAACAAGAACATCGACTGCGCGTATGCGACGCTCAAGGACAAGGTGGCCTTCTTTCCCAAGGTCAAGCGCATCAAGCGCGGCGATGGCACGGTCGAGGACGAAGGGCTGATCAGCGGCACGGCGACGGCGGTGATCAACCAAGCGGTGCACAAGGTGGGGTACAAGACCGGGCTCACGCGCGGCATCGTCTCGATGGTGCTGCCGCGGGTGGAGGTCGACGTGGCGGCGGGCTTCGCGCGCTTCTGCGATCGCGGCGACTCGGGGTCGGTCGTCATCGACACCGCGAGCCGCAACGTGGTGGCCCTCTTGCGCGCGATGCCTGACGACGATGGGAAGAAAGGGCTCGCCGTCCCGATCGCCACGGTCGAGGCGGTGCTCAAGATCAAGGTGCTGGCGAGCGACCCGACGGCGACGTATACCGAGCGTCGACTGGACGAAGACGAGGACGAAGAGCTCTTTCCCCTCCCGCCGGCGTCGCCGTTCCAGGCGCTGGTGGAGCGGCTGCGGGGATCTGAGGCGGGGCGCGACGTCCTCGCCCTGTTCGACCGTCATCGCGACGAGTGCCTGGCGATCGTCAACGCCCGGCGCACCTTCACCGTGGCCTGGCATCGCCACAAGGGGCCGGCGTGGCTGGCCGCCCTGGGGCGCAGTGCGCGCGACCCGATCTATGAAGTCCCGACCGCGATCGACGACGTGACGCGTGCCGAGGCGGTGACGGCGATCGATGCGGCGCTCACGGGCGAGGCGAGTGCGGCGCTGCAGGGCGACCTCGATGCGATGCGCGACGCGCTGGCGCCGGCGCTGATTGCGGCGCGCACGGTGGACGAGGCGCTGGCGCTGCTCGAAGCGAGCGGGAGTCGCACGTGAGCACGCACGAGCAACGCCGCGTCGAGTCGGAGCGACTGCTCGCCCTCCTGCCGCAGGTGCAGGAGGAGCTGCAACGCTTCGCGGGGGTCGAGCGCGTGTCGGTGGGGCTGCGCGAGCGCGGCGGGGCGATCGTGCGGGACGAGATGGTCTTTCGCGTGCACGTGGTGCGCAAGCGCCCGTCGTCGGAGCTCGCGCCGGGGGAGCTGATCCCCGCGTCGATTCGCGGCGTCCCCATCGACGTCGTCGTGCGGCGCATGCCCGAGGCGGAGACGGGGTTCAACGACGAGAACGACTCGAAGCAGTACCGCCCGGTATGCGGCGGGATCAGCATCTCGGCCGACGACGCCGTCCCCGAGATCGGGGCGACGCTGGGTTGCATCTGCCGGACGACGGACGGCAAGGTGGTGGCGCTCTCCAACTGGCACGTGCTCATCAAGCCCGACGGGGCCAAGGGGAAGCGCGCGGGGCAGCCACTGTTTCGCACGTCGTGCTGCTGCGCCTGCGATGTGATTGGCGAGATCCTGGACTTCGACCAGACGCTGGACTGCGCGATTGCCACCATCAAGTCGGACATCGGGTGGGCCCCCAAGATCCGGCGCATCATGCGCAGCGATGGCACGGTGGAAGAGGAGGGGATCATCAAGGGGAGCGGCGTCCCCGTCCCCGGTGACGACGTGTACAAGATCGGGATCCGCACGGGGCTCACGCGTGGGGTGGTGACCGATATCCATCCCGACCGCGTGGAGGTGACCCCCGACGCCGAGTTCCCGCGGATGAGCAACAAGGGAGATTCGGGCTCGGTGTACATCAGCCAGTTCACGGGGCTGGTGATCGGTCTTCACAACGCGGGGGACGGGACGCGTGGCTTCGGCATCCCGTTCCCGCTGGTCAAGGCGCGCCTCAACATCGACGTGATCCCGACGCCGCCGGACACGCACTACGACGTGCTGGAGTTCGCCGCCGACGAGATCATCCTCCAGCCGCCGTACGACGCGCTGGCGGCGCGGCTGCGCGAGCGCGAGTCGGGGCGGCAGCTGTTGCAGCTGATGCGCACGCATCGGGACGAGGTGCTCTCGCTCATCAACCATCGCCGGCGGGTGTCGGTGACGTGGCAGCGCACGCAGGGGCCGGCGTGGCTGGCGGCCTTCGGGCGGAGCGCGGGCGACCCGGCGTACACGATCCCGCGCCAGATCGACGGCATCGACCGGCGTGATGCGGTGCGGTACGTGGGCGATGCGCTGGCGGCCAATGCCAGCCCGGCGCTGGCCGCAAGCTTCGCCGAGTTTGGCGGAGCGTTGGCGGCGGTGCTGAGCGAGAGTGCGAGCGCCGACGACCTGGTGCGTCTGTGGAACGACGCCCTCTCGGCCCCGGTGGGCTAGCATGGCCAACGCCACGGGGACGCTCGCCACCATCGCCGACGCGGCGGCCGCGCTGCTGCAGCCGCTGGACGATCGCGTGCAGGGGGGCGACCTGCGCACGCTGCTCGCGGAGTTGGGGCTCTCGCTCCCCGCGTCGGTGGACGGCAACGCGGCGCTGGTGGGGGCGTCGCAGTCGCTGCTGCAACGCCTCAAGGACCTCCCGGCCATCGTCACCGCGCTGGCGAAAGCGGTGGAGGCGGAGGACATCCCGCAGGTGATCGCCAAGGCGTTGCAACTGGCGACGACGGTGGGCAACACCATCAAGGATGCCGACGCCCTCGCCAGCGCCATCCGCACGCTCCCCGGGACCGGGCTGCCGGCCGGCGAGTTGAACAACTTCGCGAACGAGCTGGCCACGCGGCTGGTCGACTACCTCGTGGTGCGGAACCTCGAGGGCATTGGCGGGGTGGCCGAGATCCTCGACGTGCTGGGGGTCATCGAGCGGGTCGACGTCCCGGCGGCCGATGCGGCGCACCCGGCCTACACACGTCGTGCGCTGCACATCGACCAGCTCTCCGTCGTTCCTCGGCGATCCGCTCAACCATCTCAAGACGAAGTTCCAGTGGGGCGACCCGGGCTTCACCGGTGTGGCGTTGCTGCAGAAGGTGGCCGCGGTGTTGTCGCGCGCGGGGATCCCCGCCATCCTCGACACGTCGGGGCCGGCGCCGGTGCTCGACGTCGTCTTCCTCGAGATCATCCCCAAACTCGATGAAACGCCGCGCGGGTTGATCCTCCGCGTCGCGCACCCGGTCACGATCGACACCGCGACCCCGTTCACCCAGGACGACTGGACGCTCACCGTCGGGCTCAACGCGGCGTTCGATCTGGGGCTCGAGGTTGTGATACGCCCCGACGATGGTGTCTCGATCAAGCCGGCGGTGAACACCCCGGTGCAGGGCGACCTCGCCCTCACCTGGTCGGCCGGCTCGCCCTCGTCGACGCCGTATCTCCTGCTGGGCGAACCGAACGGGAGTCGCATCGAGGCGCGGCAGTTCGTGGCGCGCGCGGTGGCCGGCTTCGCGTGGAACGCCGCGACGGGGCGCGGCGAGGGGTCGCTCAAGATCTCCGGTGAACTCAAGGGGGGGAAGTTCATCGTCTCGCTGGCCAATGCCGACGGCTTCCTCGGGACGATCCTCGGCGGCTTCGGCCTGGAATCGGACTTCGACGTGGGGATCGGCTACTCCACGCGCGACGGCGTCTTCTTCTCCGGCTCGGCGACGCTCGACATCCAGCTCCCGATGCACGTGCAGCTCGGGCCCGTCGAGTTGAGCGCGTTGACGCTGTCGATCGGCATTGCGGGGAGCACCTTCCCCATCGGGCTGCGCACCAACATCAAGGCCGCGTTAGGCCCGCTGCAGGGGGTGGTGGAGCAGATCGGGATCGGCGCCGACCTCTCGATCCCGAACAACCGTCGCGGCAACGCCGGCCCGCTCGACTTCTCGCTCCGCTTCCTGCCCCCCAAGGGGATCGGGCTCTCGCTGGACGTGGGGGTGGTGCGGGGCGGGGGCTATCTCTTCATCGATCCCGAGCGCGGGGAGTACGCGGGGGCGCTGGAGCTGTCGCTCTTCGAGGTGGTGACGATCAAGGCGATCGGGATCATCACGACGAAGATGCCCGATGGGTCGAAGGGCTTCTCGCTCCTGATCATCATGTCGGTGGAGTTCGGCACCGGGATCCAGCTCGGCTTCGGCTTCACGCTCCTGGCGATTGGCGGGCTGCTGGGGCTCAACCGCACGATGAAGCTCGACGCGCTGGCCGCGGGGATCCGGAGCGGGGCGATCGAGTCGGTGATGTTCCCGCGCGACATCATCGCCAACGCGCCCAAGATCATCAGCGACCTGCGCAGCTTCTTCCCGCCGGCCGACGGCAAGTTCCTCATCGGCCCGATGGTGAAGCTCGGCTGGGGGACGCCGACGCTGGTGAGCCTGTCGTTAGGGATCATCATCGAGATCCCGGGGAACATCGCCATCGTCGGCATCCTCCAGATCGCGCTGCCGACCCCTGATGCGGCGCTGATCAAGCTGCAGGTCAACTTCATCGGGGCGCTCGAGTTCGATAAGCAGCGGCTCTGGTTCTTCGCCGCGCTCTACGACTCGCGCATCGTCTTCCTCACCATCGAGGGGGAGATGGGGCTGCTCGTGGCCTGGGGAGACGACGCGAACTTCGTGGTGAGCGTGGGGGGATTCCATCCGCGCTTCTCGCCGCCGGCGCTGCCGTTCCCCTCGCCGCGCCGGATCGCGGTCTCGCTCCTCAGCACGCCGGTCTCGCGCCTCACGGTCGAGGGGTACTTCGCCGTCACCTCCAACACGGTGCAGTTCGGGGCGCGCGTGGAGGTGTTCTTCGGGCTCGACATCCTGAACGTGAAGGGGCACCTGGCGTTCGATGCGCTGTTCCAGTTCTCCCCCTTCTTCTTCATCATCGAGATCTCGGCGTCGCTGTCGGTCAACGTCTTCGGCGCGGGCCTCTTCTCGGTGAGCATCCGGGGGTCGCTCAAGGGGCCGGCCAAGTGGCAGGTGAAGGGGCACGGCTCCATCTCGATCCTGTTCTGGGACATCGACGTCGACTTCGAGGAGTCGTGGGGCGAGGAGCAGCGCGATGAGGCGCCGCCGATTCGCCTGATCGACCTCGTCGTGGCGGAGTTGACGAAGGCCGATGCGTGGCGCGCCATCCTGCCCGCGTCGGCGTCGCAGCCGGTGTCGCTGCGCAAGATGCCCGAGGCCGAAGCGGCGCTCCTGTTGCACCCGGTGGGGACGCTGCGGGTGTCGCAGCGTGCCCTGCCGTTGCAACTGACGGTGAGCAAGGTGGGGGCGCGCAAGCCCGAGGATGTGAAGCGGGTGACGGTCGCCGTGGCCGGCGCCGGGCTCACGCGCACGGGCGACGCGATGGAGCAGTTCGCCCCCGCGCAGTACCAGGACTTCTCCGACGCCGAGAAGCTCTCGCGCCCCGCCTTCGCACCGGAGCGCGGGGGGCTGGAGCTGTCGGCGGCCGGCAACGACCTGCGCTCGTCGAAGATGATCCGCCGCGTGGTGCTGTACGAGGAGATCATCATCGACAACAACTACAAGCGCTTTGCCCGGCGCTTCCGCGGCTTCTTCGGCTCGCTCTTCGAGTTCTTCCTCAAGGGATCGGCGGCGGCGCGTTGCGAGGTCTCCATGGCCACACGCAAGCAGACGCGCCCCTTCGAGGAGCGCATCACGGTGTCGGGGGCCACGTTCACGGTGGCGAGCCAGCAGAACAACCGCGCAGTCGCCGAGGAGGCCGTGGCCTTCCATAGCGAGGCCGCGGCGCGCGAGTACCTGACGGCGCGCGTGGCGGCCGATCCGTCGCTGGCCGAGCAGTGGCACGTGATTCCCAGCGTGGAGCAGGCCGCATGAGCAAGCCGATCGCGACCTACTCCTTCCTCCCGTGGCTGCGCCAGGGGATCGCGAACCAGATCACCAGCGCCGACTTCGATGCCGGGGTGAAGGTCCGCGCACAGGTGCGCGTGGCGCTCGACGTGACGGGCGACAACGTGAGTGGAGGAGGGACCACGACCCAGGGCGTGTCGCGCGACGTGAGCCTGTACGGGCCGGGCGACATCGTGGGGATCGACCGCCGGACGATCGTGCGCGTGGAACCGCGGGACTGGATCGCGAACTTCGAGCCGAACTACCTCCCGCACATCGAGTTCTACGACGAGGACTTCCCGTGGCGCTACACACCGGCAGCGCCCGATGGCGTGAACGGCCGGCTGCGCCCGTGGCTCGCCCTCATCATCCTGGCCGAAGGGGAGTTCACCGACGGGCGCAACATGAAGGACCGCCCGCTCCCCTACGTGGACGTGGCCGACCTCACGGTCTTCCCGCGCGCCGACGAGCTGTGGGCGTGGGCGCACGTGCACGTGAATCGCGGCCTCGCGGCCAGCGAGACGGAGTACCTGTCGACCGACATGAACGCGGTGCTCCCCAAGCTGCAGGCGGTGCTGGCCGAGAACCCCGACCTGGCGTATTCGCGCCTGCTGTCGCCGCGCAAGCTGGCCGAGAACACGGCGTATCACGCCTTCCTGATGCCGACGTTCGAGGCGGGGCGTCGCGCGGGGCTCGGGCTCGACCTGGGCGACGTGGCGGCGACGCTGTCGGCGTGGGACAGCGGCGCGCGCCCCGAGGCGCTGAGCTTCCCGTACTATCATCGCTGGTTCTTCCGCACGGGGCTCAGCGGCGACTTCGAGACGCTGGTCAAGCTCCTCGTCCCCAAGCCGGTCGATCGGCGGGTGGGCTTTCGCGAGATGGACGTGCAGGAGCCCGGATCGACGGTGCCGGGGGTCGACAACGCGGCGCTGGGGGGGATCCTCAAGCTGGGCGGGGCGTTGCAGCCGCCGGCCACCGTCCCGCCCACCCCGCCTGACGTCTTCGAGACGTGGGACGATCCCTTCCCGCGCCCGCTGCAGGAGCGGCTCGCGACGCTGGTGAACCTCCCCGAGACCTACAAGCGCGAAGGGGAGGCCGACCCGATCGTCGCGCCGCCGCTGTACGGGACGTGGCACGCGCTCACCGATCGCGTGCTCACCGGGCAGGACGGTGTCACTCCCGCCGATCACCTCGACAACTGGGTTCATCGGCTCAACCTCGACCCCCGCTTCCGCGTGGCGGCGGGGATCGGGACGCGCGTCATCCAGGACCAGCAGGAGCGGTACATGGATGCGGCGTGGGAGCAGGTGGGGAAGGTGCTGGAGGCGCAACGCCGCGTGCGATGGGGGCAGTTCGGGCTCCTGACGTCGCAAGTCTGGTTCGACCGGCACCTGCTGCCGACGGTTGGCGTGAGCCGCCAGCAGGGGCTCCTGCTGATGGCGCCGCTCAACAAGCGCCTGCTCACCGACGGGGGGAGCACCGTCCACTTCACGATGACGACGAGCCTCGTGCAGCCGCCGATGACGTCGACGGCGTTGCGACGCATGGTGCGTCCGCGTGGCCGGCTGGTGCGTGCCCTGCCATTCACCGCGGCTCGGCCTGCCACGCAGCTCATCGAACGGGTGAACGCGGGCGAGGTGAGCGCGGCCCCGCCTCGCGTGACCCCGCCGGGGATCGTCACCACCGCCGACGTGGCGGGGGCCGTCGAGCCGACGGGGATCCCGTCGTGGCTCGTGGACCCGATACGCAGCAATCCGTGGTTGGGGTGGCTGATCCTGATTGCCGGGATCATCCTGGCGCTCCTGCTGTTGTTGCTCCTTCCGGGGGCGATCGGCATCGCCATCGCCTTCGCGGTGGTGAGCGCGGCCTTCGTGGCCATGCGACGGCTGGCACAGTGGCGAGACGAGCTGTCGGCGGCCGCCAGCGTGACCGAAGAGGCGCAGACCCCCGCTGCAGTACAGGCACTCCCGACCAATAGCGGCTTTCGCATCACCGAGCCGTTCACCAGCGCGCCGACTGCGCCGGGAGGGACTGATTCGGCCGAGGCCACGCGATTCAAGACCGCGCTGCGCGACGCCTTCGGGGTGGTGCAGGCGGCCAAGGGTGCGGGGGTGGTGGCGCCGTTGCGCCCGCTCGATCTCGCGCGTGTGGCGCGCGACCAGGTGGAGGGGGCGCGCCCGTCGCGCACCATCCCGCGACGGGTGATGGCCGGGATCTTCGTCCCTCCGCGCGTGGGGAAGGACCTCATCCCGCGTCCGGGAGAGCACTTCGTGGAGCCGATGGCGTACCCGGTCATCGACCAGCCGATGTACGAGCCGCTCAAGAACCTGGGCTCCGAGCTCTTCCTCCCCAACATCAACCTGATCGAGCAGAACAGCATCACCCTGCTGCAGACCAACCAGCGCTTCATCGAGAGCTACATGGTCGGGGTGAACCACGAGTTCTCGCGCGAGCTGCTGTGGCGCGAGTACCCGACCGACCAGCGGGGGACGTCCTTCCGGCAGTTCTGGGATGTGCGCTCGTTCTTCGATCCCGGCAATGCCACCGACGAGGCGCTGCGCGAATCGCTCCGCGACATCCCGCCGCTGCACGAATGGTCGCTGTCGTCCGCGTTAGGCGATCACGACCATCGCGAAGCGGGACGGGAGAACGAGGAGGAGCTGGTGCTGGTGATCCGCGGGCGAACTGCTCAAGCGCTACCCAAACGCGGTGGTGTACGCGCACCGTGCGTGCTGGCAGCGGAAGAGCACCACGCCGGCCGATGCGGGGGCGCTGCCGTGCGACCGCTCGGGGGCGATCGACAACACCGTGGAGCGCCGCTTTGCCACGCTCACCGCGGCGGAGGAGGAGAAGCCACCGCGCAGCAAGGTGTTGACGCCGCTCTATGAGGCCAAGGTCGATCCCGACATCTACTTCTTCGGCTTCGACCTCACGGTCGACGAAGCGAAGGGGGGGAGTGGGGCCGACCCGAACGACGATCCGGGGTGGTTCTTCGTGATCAAGGAGCGCCCGGGCGAGCCGCGCTTTGGCCTCGACAACGAGGCGTCGCCGACGATCCAGGTATGGAACGACCTGTCGTGGCCCGTGGTGCAGCCCGCCGCCCCGGGGGCGAGCATCGTGCTGGCCTCGGCCCCCGCCACGCTCACGGTGAGCGACCCAGGGGCGTCGGACGAGAAGCATCCGCAGTATCTCAACGACAAGGCCGTGACCTGGAGTCGCAGCTCGATGAGTGCGGCGGAGATTGCGTACATCTTCTATCAAGCGCCCGTGCTGGTGGGTGTGCACGCCAGCGAGATGCTCCCGAAATGAGGCGCCATGGCTGACTTTGCCGAGATCCGGGACCAGCTCCGTCTGGCGCGCGACGCCCGCGATGGCGCGGCGGCCGATGTCGCGCGGACGGTGCAGGCGCTCAAGCGCCTCGCGACGGAGCGCACTGCGCTCGATCGCCGGGCAGACGCGCACGGCGACGAGGCGACCGGCAGGCGCAAGGCGCTCGAGGCACGGGAGAAGGAGCTGCGCGCTACGCTCGACTCGGCGCGCGAGCGGCAGCGCGCACTCGACTCGGCGGCGCTCGACCTCTCGGGGCGCTTCGCCGCCTTCACCGACCCGCGCAAGGGGATCAACCGCCTCGACGACGACACGCCACTCCTGCTGATGCCGTTGCGGCTGGAGACGCGCTTCAAGCGGAGCGCGCCGCCAGGTGCGGCACCGCGCGACGAGTTGTGGGTGCGCGTCTTTCCCGACGACTGCTGGATCGACTCCTTCGATCCCATCCTCACCGAAGGGGAAGTCGCGTCGGCGGCCGCGTACTGGCGCGCGCTCTGGGCATCGGGGGGCGACCCGGCGCTCGATCGTGCGGCGTGGACGACGCTCGCCACCGGGCACGGGGCCAATCGCGCCGCGTGGATCGTTCGCAGCTACCAGCCGACCAACCTCGCCGACCGCCCGGTACGGCTCGATGCGAGCGACGTGTTCCTCCCGATCACGCTCGAGGCGGCGCTTGCACCTGGCGAGGCGACCGCGTTGGCGGCGTTCTGGCGCGCGGTGTGGGTCGCTGCGGGCGATGCGACCGCGGTGGGGGTGGCCACCACCACGCTCGAGTTGGCGGTCGGCGCTGCGCGCGCTGCCGAGCTCATTGCGGCGCACGTTCCCTCCAACCTCGATGCGGCTCCGCCCGATGGTGTGTCGCGCGAGGACGTGACGGTGAGCGTCCCGTTCCTGCTCCTGCCGAGCGTGGAGACGAAACGCGAGACGTGGTCGCAGGCGCCACGCGCGCGTATCCTCCCCGATCGCTTCGTCTTTGTAGGCTACGAGCGCGAGAACGACCCCACGCCGGTGACGGTCGTGGGAGGGGCGGTCGCCTCCCCGCTGCAGGTGGGCCCCGATCCCACCGCCCCGGAATCGGAACAGCTGCGGCACGATGCCGAGGGGAACCTCATCGTCCCCGACGAGCTGCTCTGGCTCACCGACTTCGATCGCGCGGTGCAGGTGGGGATGGGGATGCGTGTCCCGCTCACCCCCTCGCAGGCGGCCAACGGCTTTGCCCGCGTCCTGGTGGTGGGGGTGCGGCTCAACGCGACGGCCGATGTGGCGCAGCAGGAGTTGGAGACGCTGCTCTCGCACCACCGGTACAGCAGCAGCGGCCTGGCAATCCTCCCGCAGGGGACGCCGACCAACAACACGGAGGCGCAGCCCGCCGGCTACGATCGCTTTGACGATGCGGACGCCGCCTTCGACGATGCGGTGGCCCCGCTCTTTGCCCCAGCCAGCGCGTGGCGCGACAAGCGCGACGGCGAGTGGCTCGCCCAGTGGTTAGGCATCGACCCGTCGCTATTGGCCAACGTGCATGGCGCCGGGACGACGGACCAGCGCGTGATGCGCGCCATGCACACCGCACTCTGGCCGGCGACGCTCGGCTACTGGATGGAGTCGATGATGTCGCCGGTCTTCTCCGACGAGGTCGTCGAGCGGACGCGCGAGTTCTTCACGCAGCATGTGATCCCAGGCGGAGCGGTCCCGGTGGTGCGCATCGGGGCGCAGCCGTATGGCATACTGCCGACGACGGCATTCTCGCGGATGCGGTGGTTCGAGCCGCGTCCGTCGAACGACCGGCTGGCGCTGGTGGTCGAACGCGACCCGATGCTCTCGTGGTTGCGTGCCTTCTATCCGATCCTGCGCACCATCGACGACGACTTCCGCTCCCTCGCGCGAGACGTCGCGCACGTGGGGAAGCCGGGTGACCCCCATGCGCTGCTGCTCGATGTGGTCGGGTTGCATCCGGGGTCGGTGGATTGGGTGCAGCGGCACGCCGAGCATCTCAAGACGCTGTACAATCGCCTGTCGCTGCAGGGTTTCGGTGGCAAGCTGCAGGCGCTGATCACGGCGTTCGTGCGCCAGCAGGCGCGCGCCCGCCTCACGACACTCGGTTACTCGGGTGACAAGGATCCCCCGATCCTCGACCTGATCTTCAACCGCGCCCACAACCAGCTCACCGGCGGGGTGGTGGATGCGATCCCGGTGTCGGAGACGCAGGCGCTGCGCGCGGCGACCACCGACGGGCGCAACTACCTGCGCTGGCTCCTCGACGCCTCGTCCACGTCGCTCGACGCGCTGTATGCGCAGGCGGGCTTCACCGACGACCGTCCGCCGTCGTCGCTGCTCTACCTCTTCCTGCGCCACGCATTGCAGCTGGGGTATCACGACACCGGGATTCGCCTGCACCAGCGGGCGGGGCTCTACGATGCAACCGCGATGCAACGCGCCCGGCAGGACGACCCGTTCCTGCACGTCCGCGCGGGAGACGGGGTGAGCGAGTCGCGCTACCAGCCGCTGTACGAGCGCGTCCCGGCGATCACGGGGAGCCCGACGCTCTCCGTGCACGAGTTCATCGCCGCGTCGCTCACGACGCTGGCTGATGCGCGCAACCTCACGCAACAGCGCGCGGCCCTCGCGGTGCTCGAGCACGAGTCCACCGCGCGGCTGGAGCGCGCCTTTGCCGATCACATCGACGCCTGTTCGTACCGGCTCGACGCCTGGCTGCTGGGCTACGTGCACGTGCAGCTGGCGCGCATGCGGGGGCTGTCCGACGGCTCGGCCCAGCCCGCACGCCGCGGCATCTACCTGGGCGGCTACGCCTGGCTCGAGCGGCTCGTTCCCGACAAGCGCGTGCTCACACCGGTGCGGCTCGACGACCCTGCGCTTGCCGAAGAATTCACGCCGGCAGGGGCAACGCCGTTGCTGCGCGACAGCACCAACCAGGGGTACGTACACGCCCCGTCGCTCAACCACGCGGTGGCGGCGGCGGTGCTGCGCAACGGCTTCATCTCCAACGCCAGCCCGGCCAATCGTCAGGCGCTGGCGGTAAACCTCACCTCGGAACGCGTGCGCGTCGCGCTGGCGATGATCGAGGGGATTCGCGGCGGACAGTCGCTCGCCGACCTGCTCGGCTACCAGTTCGAGCGTGGCCTGCACGACCGCCACGGGTTGGCCGAGGTCGACAAGTTCATCTACAAGCTGCGTCGGGCCTTTCCGCTGCGCGCCGACCGCATGGCGTCGACCAAGCCTCCCGAAGGGGTATCGATCGAGGCGATCGAGGCGCGCAACGTCGTCAACGGCCTCTCGCTCGTCGAGCACGTGAAGGCGACGGGGAATGCGCACTATCCCTTTGGCAAGGCGACGCTCCCGCCGGCCAGCGCCACCGAAGCCGCGGCGATCGACGCCGAGGTCGATCGGCTGCTCGAATCGCATGACGCGGTCGCCGATCTCGCCCTGTCGGAGGGCGTCTACCAGGCGGTGTTGGGGAACTACGATCGCGTGGCGTCCACCTACGACGCCTACGCGCACGGGCCTTTCACCAGAACCGGACATCATTCGCACGCCGTCGGTAGGGACCGGGCTCACACACCGGGTGGCCTTGCACCTGGACGCGGGGGCGAGTCATCTCGTCTCGCCCGTCGCTCCCATCGCGATGACGCCGCGCGCGCAGGCCGAGCCGGCGGTGAACGCATGGCTGGCGACGGTGCTGCCCAAGCTGGACGAGGTGGCGTGCATGGTGCAGTTCCGCGAGGCCGCCACCGGGTTGGCGCGGTCACGCCAGGTCACGCTGTTCGACCTCGGCTTGCAGCCGGCGGACGTGCTGGCGCTGGTGGGGGATGACGACTCGCAGGCGATGGGCGAGCTGGACGACCGTATCGTGCGACGGGCGCTCGACGCGTTCGGGGCACGCCCGGACCTGCAACCCCCACCATTGGCTATCGCGAGAAAGACACCGCCCCGTATTCGATCTTCGAGTGCCTGCCATTGCTTCGCGCGCTGCGCACGCTGGTGGGCGGGTCGCGCCCACTGCGCGCGACCGACCTGACGCTGATGAACGAAGCGTCGTCGACGCAGGACGCCACTCCGTTCGTCGATCGGGCACGACTGGATGCCGTGGTCGCGGCGATGACCACGTTGCGCACCGACTGGACGACGTTCCTCGCACCCATCAATGCCGAGCTGGCTGATACGGTCGCCAATCGTGCGGCGCTGATCGCCGCGACCGATGCGCGCGTTGCAGCCGCCACGGCGCTGCTGGCCCGCACGGCGACGTGCGCCGTCCCGCAGGCCGGGTGGGGGTTCGTGCGCGACTTCACGCAGCGGACGTATGCGGCGATCCTTGCACAGTGTGCCACGGTGGTAGAGCGCTGGGACGCCAAGCTCGTCGAGTTCAACGCACGACTCGTTGACGAGGCGGCGGCGACGACCGATGAGGCGCGCTTTGACCTCCTGACGCAGGCGGAGCGCGCGATCTCGACGGTGATGACGGTGCCGCTCCCGGCCACGCCGGCGCTGTACCGGACCACACTCACGACCGTCACCGAGCCGGCGTTCAGTGCGCGCCGCGCACTCCTCGATGCCATCAAGGAGAGCACGCGAACGGCGATCGTCCCCCTGCTTGGCGATGTGCAGGGGTTGTTGCCGGTCTCCGACTTCGACAGCGAACCGTTTACCCTGGCCGCGCACGAAGACGAGATGATCCGCTTCGCCGAGGACGTGGGGCGCATGGGCGGCGCGATGGTTACGGAGCTGGGGAAGCGGCTGGACGAGGGGGCGGTGGCGCTGGCCGCACACGATGTTGCGGCGGCGCCGGCCGATCGTGTGGCTGCGCTGCAGCGGTGTGCCCAGGCCTTGCTAGGCCAGGCGTGCGTCCTTGTCCCCCAGTTCACCCCGAGCAATGCGCAGGGGAGCGAGCTGGCGATGGCGCGCGCCGACGCCCAGTCGGGGGCGACCGTCGTGCACCTGACGGCACCGGCCGACCCGGCGGTCGACCCGGTCGATGATCCGGTGGACACGTGGCTCTACGGCACGGCCCGGGTGCGGGCCAAGATGCGGGCGTGGGAGGGACTCGTGATGCACGCCGGTTCGCTCGGCCGCAGCGAGCCCGTGCTCGACGCGTTGCAGCTGCCGTATGCCCCTGGGGATGCCTGGCTCGGGCTGGAACTCCCGCCGGGCGCGGTGCTCGATCGGGATCGATTGCTGTACACGGCACACTTCGCCGCCGGCTTCACCATGGGGACGCCCCAGTGCGGGCTCCTGCTGGACGAGTGGACGGAGGTGATACCTGGCGATTCGATCGAGACTGGACTCGCGTTCCACTACGACCGGCCCAACAACGAAGCGCCGCAGTCGATGCTGCTGGTGACGCCCACGGAGTTTCGCGGCGCGTGGCAGTGGGAGGACGTGATCGATGCGCTCAACGAGACCCTCGACCTCGCGAAGCGCCGGGCCGTGGAGCCCAAACACGTCGACGCGTCACCGTATGGTCCCTACCTGCCGGCGACGGTGATTGCGACGCAGGCGTCGCAGCTGACGATCGCCCTCGAGCTGGCCATCAACAACCGCATCGCCCTCGCCACGTCCTGAGATGCCCGCTCCCTGATCACGCGCGACCTCGCGACCGTCATCCGGCAGAAGGCCCGCCCGGGATCACCCTGTGGAACCGCCTGGAGGGCGGCCGCGCGCGACGAACTTCGAGCGGGCGCTGCGCGCCAGGTGCGCGATCCGTTGTGGATGCTGTGCCGGCGGTGGCAGGTAGGGAGTTCCAGGGCGACGACGCTGGTTCTCCGGTGGAGGCCGCGTGCAGCTGGCGACGACGCGGCTACGCCGATACCAACCGTGTGATGGGGCGGCCGAGGCGTTCGACGACCAGACGCCGCTCGAGGCGAAGGTGGAGGCGCTTCCGGTGGCCTTCGCGCAGCGACAGGCCCCCCTCGGCGTCGCCAGTGCGCTCGCCATCGCGCTCGACTTGCGGCTGCTGATGGGGCGGCAGTGGCTCAAGATGATTGGCCGGGTGTCGGCGCTCGCCGTGCCGCAGTTCATCACCGCCTATCGCATCGCGACTCCCGATCCGTTGCAGCAGGCGGACCTCCCCATCACCGCACATCCCGACGCCTGGTCGACGCATGCGGCGGTGGCTGGGCGCCGAATGGCGGTGGGGCACTGTACGCGCACCTCAAGGCGGGCGGGCTGGCCTCCGACGGGATCGCCGCGCTGGCGGGACTCGACGCGACGGTCGATCCCATCGCCGCGCGATGGGTGCGGTGGTTCGAGAAGCTGATTCACCAGCCGGCGGCCGAGGGGGCCTGGGAGCCCGACCGCTTCGAGTACCGCTTTGCCACTTCGGCGCCTCAGGGAGACGCCGAAAAGGTCATGGTCGCCGAGCAGTATCACCAGGGGCACCTGGACTGGTACAACTTCGACGTCGACCCGCAGCGCACGTCGTTAGGCGATGGGGCGCCGCCGCCCGAGCCGGCGGAGGTGACGACGCTCACCATGCTCCCCACGCAGGCGACGTTCAACGGGATGCCGCACTCGCGCTGGTGGAAGTTCGAGGATGGCCGGACCAACTTCGGCGACGTCAAGCCCGACACGACCGACCTCGCGAAGTTGCTGCTGATGGAGTTCGGCCTGGTGTATGCGAACGACTGGTTCCTCGTGCCGTTCACGGCGCCGGCGGGGAGCCTGGCGACGGTTCGTGGCGTTGCGGTGCGCAACGTCTTTGGCGAACGGACCTGGATCGAGGCGGCGGGGCGCGGCGACGATGAGGACTGGCAGCGCTGGGCGATGTTCCTGAATTCCATCGTTGGCGACGAGCATCGACCGGCCGACCTGACGCTCATGCTCCCCCCCGCCGCGCAGAAGGTGCAGGAGGGGGGCGCCGATGGAGGAGGTGCTGCTGGCGCGCGACGAGATGGCGAACATGGTGTGGGGGATCGAGCGCACGATCACCCTGCCGTCGGGAGAGCCGCGGCGCGGCGGCGAAGCGGCGACCGAGCTGCGACATGCATGGGAGCGCGACCTCGAGCGGCGACTCGGGGCACCACCCGCGCCGTTGCCGCCGGCGGAGGGGGCGAAGATCCGGTACCAAGTGATGACCAGCGTCCCCGAGCACTGGATCCCGATGCTTCCCGCACATGTCGAGGGGAGCAACCGCGAGGTACAGCTGCAACGGGGCGCCATGCTGCGGATCATGACCGGCGATCCGTCGCCGACCCCCGATGCGGTGCGCCCGCGCAGCTGGCTCCTGCGCCCAGGGCTCGACGCCGATCCGGCGACCGGCTTCGTCGTTCACGAGGAAGAGGTCACGCGTGCGGGGACGCGGGTGACGCTGAGCTATCAACGCACGCGCTGGCGCGATGGGCGCGTGTGGGTCTGGCTGGGGGCGCGGAAGCTCACGGGGCGTGGTGAGGGGTCGAGCGGACTGGCGTTCGACCAGATCATCGATGTCCCGACCAAGGGGTGAGCGGCGCGTCGAGCGATCGGTGCGGGCAGCCGGACCTGATTAGCTTTCGCCGTCCCGCTGCGCCTCCCCGCTCTTGGACCTCCCGTGAGTTCAACACCGCCCTGCCCGACGTGCGGCTCCACACTGTCCTACTCCGACGGATTCCAGTTCGTGTGCCCCGAGTGCGCGCACGAATGGCCGCTCGTTGACGCCGACAGCTCAGCGGCCGCCGCGTCACCCGCGACCGAGCGCGTGTGGCGCGACGCCAATGGGAACGTGCTGGCTAACGGCGACTCGGTCACCGTGATCAAGGACCTCAAGATCAAGGGATCGTCGAGCGTGGTGAAGGTCGGCACCAAGGTGAAGAACATCCGCCTGGTGGACGGCGATCACGACATCGACTGCAAGATCGACGGCGTCGGGGCGATGCAGCTCAAGTCGGAGTTCGTGCGGAAGTCGACGTAGGGCTCACGCGCGCACGTCCGCCCCTCCACCGCAGCCGTAGTCCCACTCCGAGCAGCACGTACGAGTTGGAGAGATTGACCTTGCCTCCGTCAAACCGGCGCGTCGGCGTGGCGAGCGGCGCCATGTCGTTGGAGACATCGCGCGCCGCCAGCTGCACGTCGCCCATGGCGGCGTAGACCCAGCGGCCGCTCACGAGCGACCCGCGCCAAAGGGGAAGGGTGAGGCCAACACTGCCGATCCCCCCGAGCGGGGTTAAGCGCTCCTGCCACTGCCGGTTCTCATCGATGTACGGCATCGACTGGATCGTCACGCCGTGCCTCGCCGGCCCAATCCCGAGGCGCAGGGGGCCAAACTCCCCTTCGGCGAGCAGCGCGAGCGAGCTGACGTGCGGGTCGATCCCGATGTGGTAGCGCGGCCCGTAACCGAAGTCCTCGGCGCACACCTCGTTGGGGCACGACCCTCCGATCACGCCGCCTAACGTCGCCTCCCCGGCCACCAGCGCCGTGACGCGCAGGTGCGGTCGCAGCTGCGCCGAGAGCGTGAGGACCCGCGCCGACCATCCGGGCAGGTCGACGTGGTTCGGGTACTGGTACCACTTGAATCCCGATGGCCCTCCCATCCCACCGCAGAGCAGGCCGCAGGAGTAGTACGGCGCGTACACCTGGTCGGCGAAGCCGGTGCGCGTGAGCAGCTCATCGACCGATGTGTACACGTGCGACTGCTGGACGCGCCCATAGACCACGAGCTCCGGTTTGGCCTTGCGGACGCGCTCGAGCCACGATTGCGCGCGTGCGGTCGACGGAAGCGCGAGCCCGGCGAGCATGGCGACCGCGAGCGCGATGTGTGCGAGGGGAGAGTAGGGGGCGAACGGTGGGCGTGTGGCGCCCGCGCCGGAGGATGATGGTGACCGCATGCGGCACCTCGTGCGTGATGCACACCACGGTGGCGGGAGGGACCCCGGGGGGGCGTGGTGTGTCCGCGACCTGCACGTGAACGCTAGCCAGTCCACCGGACTCGGCCATCGGGCGTGTTCCTCGATCGGACTCGGTACGGGGATGACGGTTGTCCACCGGCTCGTTCATCGCGCCTCTCCGCTCGCCCCCGGTGAACGAGTACGTGACGAGCGTTCATCGGCCGCCCGGGCGACTTTGCTCGCTCTCGCCCCCGCCGGCCCCCGACCCCGCCCGCCCTCCCCGCCCCCCTTCCACCGCCAAGTGCCCCCCCGACCCAACGGCTGGCCCCCCGCTATCCTATAGAAAGGCGCCGGACCCAAGCCCCGGCCGCCGCCCTTCACTGCACCGACCATGACCCAGCATTCCACGATCATCTGGACCCAAATCGACGAGGCGCCCGCGCTGGCGACGTACTCGCTCCTGCCCATCGTCCAGGCCTTTACCGCGGGCACCGGCGTCACGGTCGAGACGCGTGACATCTCATTGGCCGGGCGCATCATTGCCAACTTCCCGGACTACCTCACCCCCGAGCAGCGCATCCCGGACCACCTCGCGGCCCTGGGCGAGCTGGCCACGACGCCCGAAGCGAACATCATCAAGCTCCCCAACATCTCGGCGTCGATCCCGCAGTTGCAGGAGGCCATCGCCGAGCTGCAGTCGCACGGCTATGCCATTCCCAACTATCCGGAAGCGCCGGCGAGCGACGAGGAGAAGGCGTTGCAGCTGCGCTTTGCGAAGGTTCTGGGGAGTGCGGTGAACCCGGTGCTGCGTGAAGGGAACTCCGACCGCCGCGCCCCGCTCTCGGTGAAGGAGTTCGCCCGGAAGCATCCGCACAAGCTCGGCGCCTGGTCCCGGGAGTCGAAGTCGCACGTGGCCCACATGAGCGACGGCGATTTCTATGGAAGCGAGAACTCGATCACGCTCGACGCCGCCACCAGCGTCCGCATCGAATTCGCCGCGGCCGATGGCACGACGACGGTCCTCAAGAAGGGGATCGCCCTCATCGCCGGTGAGATCCTCGACACGGCGGTGATGCGCGTCGCCGCGCTGCGTGCCTTCTACGCCGAGCAGATCGCCGACGCACTGGCCCACGACCTGCTGCTCTCGTTGCACCTGAAGGCGACGATGATGAAGGTCTCCGACCCGGTGATGTTCGGGCACGCGGTGACGACCTACTTCGCCGACCTCTTCAGCCGGCACGCCGAGACGTTCAAGGCGTTAGGCGTGAACCCGCGCAATGGGCTGGGCGACGTGTACGCGAAGATCGCCACCCTCCCCGAGGCGCAGCGCGCGGAGATCGAGGCGGACATCGCGGCGACGTACGCCAAGCGCCCCAAGCTGGCGATGGTCGATTCGGGCAAGGGGATCACCAACCTGCACGTCCCCAACGACGTCATCATCGATGCCTCGATGCCGGTGGTGGTGCGCGACTCCGGGAAGATGTGGGGCCCCGACGGGGCGCTGCACGACACCAAGGCGCTCGTCCCCGATCGCTGCTACGCCGACCTGTACCAGGCGGTCTTCGACGACTGCCGCGAGCACGGGGCGTACGACCCGCGCACGATGGGCGACGTGCCGAACGTGGGGCTGATGGCGCAGAAGGCCGAGGAGTACGGCTCGCACGACAAGACGTTCATCGCGACCGGTGCTGGCGTGATCCGCGTGGTTGACGAGACCTCCGGCGCCACGCTGTTGCAGCAGACGGTCGACGAAGGCGACATCTTCCGCGGCTGCCAGACGAAGGACCTCCCCATCCGCGACTGGGTGAAGCTCGCCGTGCGCCGCGCGCGCGTGACCGGGAACCCGGCGATCTTCTGGCTCGATCGCCACCGTGCGCACGATGCGCAGGTGATCGCCAAGGTCGAGCGCTACCTCGCCGACCACGACACCAACGGGCTCGATATCCGCATCCTGTCGCCTGTGGATGCGATGAAGCTGTCGCTGGCGCGGATTCGCGAGGGGAAGGACACGATCTCGGTGACGGGGAACGTGCTGCGCGACTACCTCACCGACCTCTTCCCGATCCTCGAGATCGGGACGTCGGCCAAGATGCTATCGGTGGTCCCGCTGCTGGCCGGCGGTGGCCTCTTCGAAACCGGCGCCGGTGGCTCGGCCCCCAAGCACGTGCAGCAGTTCCAGGACGAGGGCTACCTGCGCTGGGACTCGCTCGGCGAGTTCTCGGCGTTAGGCGCGTCGCTCGAGCACGTGGCGCTCACCACGGGGAACACCAAGGCCGGGGTGCTGGCCGACACGCTCGACCAGGCGATCGGGAAGTTCCTCGACACCAACAAGTCGCCGGCCCGCAAGGTGGGCGAGATCGACAACCGCGGCTCGCACTTCTACCTGGCGCTCTACTGGGCGCAGGCGCTGGCGGCGCAGGACAAGGACGCCGAACTCACGGCGCGCTTCACGCCGGTGGCGCAGGCGCTGACGGAGAAGGAAGCGACGATCAACGCCGAGTTGATCGGCGCGCAGGGGAAGCCGGTGGACATGGGGGGCTACTACCAGCCCGATGCCGGCAAGACGCGCGCGGCGATGCGCCCGAGCGCGACGTTCAACGCGGTGATCGATGCGCTGCTGAAGTAGCACGGGCGCGGGAAGGCGAACGGGTCAACGGCGGTGGCGTGAGGCTACCAGCCGTTGACCTTTCGCTTTATGCCATCGCGGAGGTGCACCGTGTGGAAGTTGATGAGCAACCCGATGCGCCGATTCGAGAACCGCAGGTAGGTGAGCAACTGCGCCTCGTGCACCGGCAAGAGCTTCTCGACCGTCTTCACCTCGACGACCACCTCGTCGTCGACGAGCAGGTCGATCCGATAGCCGTGCTGGAGTTCCAGCCCTCTGTACACGATCGGAACCGCGACTTGCGCACGCACCTCGTGGCCGCCACTACGCAACTCCTCAGCAAGACACGCCTCATAGGTAGTCTCGAGCAACCCGGGCCCTAGCTCGGAGTGCACCCGCATCGCCGCCACGACCACCTGTTGCGACCGCTCCCAAAGCACCCGCTTCATCCCCCGTGTTACCTCCGTGAACCCCCGTGTCATGCTTTTCGTCCGACAGGCGACCGCAATCTGGGAACGGTGCGTCACGCGGGCGTCACTTCAACAAGCTCGACACGGAGGACACGGGGGGTACACGGGGGTTCACGGGGGACTGCAACTACGGCTTCTTGGCCTCCAGTTCATCCGCGATACGGCCGGCGTCGTAGATGGCGCGCAGCGCCGCGGTGATGGCGCGGGAGTGCACGCTCGCCGAGCGCGCCACCTCGTCGGTGAAGAGGAAGTTGTTGGGGAGCTGCCGGATGTTGCTGTCGAAGGTCAGTCCCACCATCGCGCCCGCCGCGGGCTACAGCTCCAGCGCCATCCCCACCTGCTCGACCGCGGCGACGCCCGGCGGTGTCACGCGCCCCTGCTCGAGGTAGCGGGCGATCGACTCGGGGGGCATGGGCTTGGCGAAGAGGTACCCCTGCGCCTGCGTGCACCCTAACGACGAGACCCAGGCCAGCGCCGCTCCCGTCTCGACCCCCTCGGCCGTCGTCACGCACCCCAGGCGGCGCGCCATCAGCGTCACCGCCTCGATGATCGCACTGCGATGCTCAATCGAGGCGCCCCCCGCGACGAAGGTGCGGTCGATCTTGATCTTCGTCACCGGATACGTCGTGAGGTAGTTGAGCGAGGAGAAGCCCGTGCCGAAGTCGTCGAGGGCGATGCCGATCCCCAGGGCGCGCATGTCGGCGAGGAGCCTGATGGTGCTGGTGTCGCGCGCGAGAAAGAGCGCCTCGGTGATCTCGAACTCCAGCCGGTGCGCCCCGAGCCCCGACGCGGCCAGCGCCTCCAGGACGGTCGCCATGAGGGTCGGGCGCCCCAGCTGCGCCGGCGAGAGGTTCACCGCCAGGTGCAGGTGCGACGGCCACTGCGCCGCGTGGTGGCACGCCTCGCGCAGGATCCAGTCGCCTAACGGGGCGATGATCCCCGACGACTCGGCGATCGCGACGAAGGCGTCGGGGGCCAGCAGCCCGCGTGTGGGGTGCTGCCAGCGCACCAGCGCCTCGAAGGCCACCGTGTGCCCGGTGGTGATGTCGACGATGGGCTGGAAGTGCAGCACGAACTCCTGCCGCACGAGGGCGAGCGCCAGGTCCTCCTTGATCGTTCGCGCCTCCTCGGCCTCCGCCAGCATCAACCCGCTGTACCGCGTGACGGTGCCACGCCCGCCGTCCTTGGAGCGGTAGAGGGCGAGGTCGGCGTTGCGGATGAGTTCATCCACCGTGTCGCCGTCCTCCGGGCCGCAGGCCATGCCGATCGAGGCCCCGATCGTCACGCGCGCCCCCTGGATGCTGTAGCTGCGCGCCACGCGACGGATCACCTCCTCCGTCAGCGTCTGGATCTCGTCGGCGTCGGCGATCCCGCAGAAGAGGAGGCCGAACTCGTCGCCCCCCAGTCGCCCCACGGAGACACAATCGCGCTCGAAGGCCAGCAGTTCGCTCGCCACTTCGCGCAGGAGGAGGTCGCCCGCGGGGTGGCCCAGCGTGTCGTTGACCCCCTTGAAGTGATCGAGGTCGAGACAGGCGATGGCCATCGGTACGCCGCGGCGCCGCGCCTCGATGAGCGCCTCGGCGGCACGCTCCCGGAAAGCCGAGCGGTTGCGGAGCCCGGTGAGGATGTCGGTCTGCGCCATCCACGCGATCTCGTCGCGAGCACGCCTGACGTCGGTGGTGTCGGAGCCCACGCCGCGCCACCCGACGATTGCCCCCGCGTCGTTGGCGATGGGGCTCGCGCTGATGGACCACCAGCGCTGGCCGTGGCGCCCGCGCGCCGACACTTCGGCGTCGCGGAACGGGCGCCCGGACTCCATGCGCGCGCGCAGTGCATCGCCACTGTCGCCGTCGATGAGGGAGAAGAGCGAGAGTCCCTGGAGCCGCGAGCCACTGGCCTGCGAGACGTCGGCGAAGCGCGCCGAGTGCTTGACGATGTGGTAGTCGCGATCGAGCTCGAAGAGCCAGTCGGAGCCGTTCTCCTCGAACTCCGCCAGGAGCAAGGCGATCACCTGCCCGCGTTCCCGCAGGTCGTGCTCGGCGACGAGGCGATCGATGAAGAGGCGGGCGGTGCCGGTGGCGCTCATCACGACCACGACGGCGTAGGCGACGAGGAGCCCCGTGAGGAGAAAGCGATGTGGCGAGTCGGAGGTGAGGAGCCCGATCAGGCTCCCGACGGAGAGGAGGACGATGTACGCCACCGCGGCGCGTGGCACGGTGGCGAGGGCGAAGCCGCCCGCGCAGATCATCCCCGTGATGACGGTGCCGAGGACGAGTTGCGCCTGCGGGTCGACGTTGGGGAACCAGACGATCGGGACGACGGCCCACGTGGCGGCGAGGATGGCCGCGTGCATCGTGGCACGGCGCACGGCGCGCACGGAGGCGGTGGCCCGCGGGGCGCGGTGGCGGCCCGAGTACCAGGCCCTGGCCCCGGTGGCGACGATCCCCGTCAGCAGCAACACCCAGAGCCCCAGCACGCGGCGATCGACCTGCCCGACGATGGTGTCGGCCACCAGGGCGGCGTTCACCAGGTTCACGAGCATCGTGACCGGGGTGAAGCGGAAGATCGCGTGGAGCTGCGACGCACGGACGCGGGCGCGCGAATCCTCGTCCTGCGCACGGGGGGATTGCGCCTCCTCCTCGCCGGTCACGCTGCGGTACAGCGATTTCACGCGCCGCCTGCTGGGGGTGACCACATTGCCGCGCGCGCGCCACCGCGGACCTGGCGCCGGTGCGCCGCCGCCGCGCGGGGAGTTCGACCGTTCATGCCGGCAGGTCCCGGAGCCGCCGATCCCTGGCTGGAGGACCGTCGAGACCTGCCAGCGAGGAGCGGGAAATCCGAGTGAAGTTCACGGCCTTTTCAGGAGGGGCGCGGAGGGTGCGGCGTCTGCCGAGGGACGAGTGAAACGCAGGGATCGTTTCGAGCTGCGTGGCGACTGTCAGCGCGGGGGACGATTATTCCTCACCCATGCCGCTGTCGCTGCTCACCGCCCCCCGACTCACCCCCCTGCTGGAGCACCTGGCCGGCGGCTTGGCACGCGCCCCGCTCCCGCCCCGGGAGGAGGAGGTGATCGTCGTGCAATCGCAGGGGATGCGACGCTGGCTGACGTTGCAGCTTGCGGACCGGTTCGGCTGCGCGGGGTCGCTGACGATGCCCTTTCCGGCGACGTTCGTGCGGGAGCTGTCGCGGTCGATCCTGGGGGAGCACGCCGGCCGCGATCAGCAGGACCCATTCTCGCGCGACGCGCTGACCTGGCGCATCGATGCGATGCTCGACGCGCTCCCCGCGGGCGACGAGACCTTCGCCCCGTTGCGCACCTACCTCGCGCGGGCCGACGACCGGACGCGTTTTGGGCTGGCAGCGCAGGTGGCGGCCCGATTCGACGACTACCAGATGTTCCGGGCCGACATCCTCGATCGGTGGGAAGCTGGCGACGACTACCCGGGGACATCACATGGGCGCTGGCAGGGGGCGCTCTGGCGGCGGCTGCGCGCCGAGGCGGGGGACGGGACGCCGCACACGGGGAACCGGTTGCAGCGCCTGATCGAGACGTTGCAGCGCGCCGAGTCGAGCGGTGGCCCGGGCGACGCGCCGCACGGGCTTCCGTCGCGGGTGACGGTCTTTGGCGTGAGCACGCTTCCCCCGCTCTTCGTCGACCTCCTGTTCGCCATCGCGCGGCACCGCCCGGTCACGGTCTACTCGGCGGCGCTCGAGGTTGCGGCGTCGCATCCGCTGGCGCTGGCCTACGGCGGGCAGTCGCGCGAGTTCGTGGCGGAGCTGGAGGGGCGCGGGGCGGCGGTGCAGCGCGTGGGGGAGGTGCCTAACGGAGCGGGAGTGCTGGCGCGGCTGCAGCGGGAGCTGGCCACCGACGATGCCGGGACCACCCCGCTGGAGCTGGCGTGGAGCGACGACTCGCTGCGCGTGCACGACGCGCACGGTGCGATGCGGCAGCTGGAGGTGGTGCGCGACCAGTTGCTGGCGGCGCTGGCCGCCGACGACACGCTGCGTCCGCACGACCTCCTCCTGCTCGTCCCCGACGCGGCGGAGTGGGCGCCGACGGTGGATGCGGTCTTCGGCGTCTCGGTGCAAGGGGCGCCGCGCCTCCCGTATCGCATCGCCGACCGTCCGTTGCGACGCGCGCAGCCGGCGGCCGAGGCACTGGCGCGGCTGCTGTCGCTGGAAGGGGGGCGGCTGGAGCGGAGTGCCGTGCTCTCGCTGCTCTCGCTCCCACTCGTCAGGCAGGGGGCGGGGCTGGCGGCGGGCGACGTGGAGTGGGTCGAGTCGGCGCTCGAACGGGCGAACGTCCGCTGGGGATACGACGGGGCGGCGCGCTCGGCGCTCGGCTTCCCCGACTACGAGGAGGCGAGCTGGCGCGCGGGGCTCGATCGGTTGTTGTTAGGCGTGGTGGTGGGGCGGGTGGACGACGAGGTCCTGGGGTTGCTCCCCGAAGCGGGGGACATGCTGGGCGAGCCCGAGCTCCTGGCGACGTTTGCGCGCTGGGTCGACGACCTGGCGGAGATGCTGGCGCAGTGGCGACACGAGCGCTCGCTCGCCGATTGGACGGCGACGCTGATCGGCACGATCGAACGGTTCCTCGCGCCTGACGACACGTACGAGCAGCAGATGGTGGGGGCGGTGGCGGCGACGATCCGCCGGCTCTCGGCGCTTGGGGAGGTCGCGGGTTACGACAAGACGGTGAAGTTCGCCGTGGTGCGCGACTGGCTCGAGACGGAGCTCGACGACGAAGGGTTCGGGAGCGGCTTCCTGCAGGGGGGGATGACGGTCGCGGCGCTCAAGCCGATGCGGTCGCTGCCGTTCCGCGTGATCGCGATGGTGGGATTGGATGACGGCGTCTTTCCGCGGCGCGACCGGCGTTCGGCGTTCGACCTGCTGGAGCATGAGCGACGCGCGGGGGATCGTGACCTGCGCAGCGACGACCGGCAGCTCTTCCTCGATACGCTGATGGCGGCGGAGGGGCGGCTGATTCTCGCCTATGGCGGCCGGGCGGTGAACGACAACTCGCCGCGGGCGCCGTCGGTGGTGATCGATGAGTTGCTCGATCATGTGGGGCGGCGGGCGACGCTTGCGGCTGGCGGAGGGGGGCAGGGTGGGACCGCGGAGAACACAGAGGACGTGGAGAACACGGGGGGAGCGGAGAACGGTGCTGAGGATGTGGCGCGCAAAGTGATGGTCGTGCGGCATCCGTTGCAGCCGTTCTCGTCGGCGTACTTCGGGGCGGGGAAGGATGCGCGGCTCTTCTCGTATTCGAGGGAACAGGCGGGGGCGGCGCGGGCGCTGGGCAACCGGCGCGACGAGGAGTCGCCGTTCGTGGTGGGGGAGGTGGAGGCGCCGGATGACGGGGCTTCTGGGATCTTCGCGCTCACGCTTCGGAACCTCACTGACTGCTGGACCAATCCGTCGAAGTTCTTCTGCACGCGCACGCTGCGTATCTACCTGGGGCACGAGCTCGAGGAGGCGTCGGACGAAGAGACCTTTGCGCCAAACTACATGGAGCAGGGGGGGATTCGTGCGCGCATGCTGGCGGGGGCGCTGGCGGGGACGCGCGATGCGGTGGCTGAGGAGCGGCGGTTGATCGCCGATGGCTCGTTGCCGCCGCGCGAGTTGGGGCGGGCGTGGCATGTCGACCTGTGGAGCGACGTCGCGCTGGTGCTCGCACAGTTGCCGAACGACGAGTCGGCGGCGACGATCCCCATCACGCTCGAGGGTGATGGCTGGCGGCTCACTGGGCGCATCGATGGCGTGCGCGGTGCGCAGCGATTCGCGGTGCGCGCCGGGTCGATGGGGGCCGACCACTACCTGCGCGCGTGGGTCGAGCACCTGGCCATGCTGGCGGCGCGCGAGCAGGGGGATACGTCGCTCCCCGACACCACCGTCCTCGTGTGGCGCGAGCGGGACAAGGTGAAGTCGCTGCGGTACGGGCCGGTGCCTAACGCTATGCCCCGGCTGGCGGCCCTGGTCGAGTCGGCGCGCGACGGGATGCGCCGCCCGCTCCCGTTCTTTGCCAGGGCGGGCTACGCGTGGGGGGCGTCGACCTTCGTGCAGCCGCCGGGCGAGCAGGGAAAGGGGAAGGGCAAGGGGAAGAAGACGGCCACAGCCGCGACCAAGGACCCGCGAGACGAAGCGACGAAGGCGTATCACGAGCAACCCGCGGACTACTCGTCAGGCGGCGATGCGCAGGACGCCTACGTGGCGCTCTGCTTTCGCGGGATCGACCCGATGGTCGAGCTGTGGGACGACTTCGAACGACTGGCCGAGCGGCTCTTCGATGGGTGGCGGCAGGCCATGCTGGAGGGCGAGGGATGACCGGGCAGACGCCAGCGCCCTTCCGTGCGCTCGAGGTCGCGCTCGATCCCGGGATCACGCTCGTCGAGGCGAGCGCGGGGACGGGGAAGACCTTTGCCATCACGCGTCTCCTCCTGCGCCTCCTGCTCGAGCGGCGCGTGGAGTCGCTGGCGCGCATCCTCGTCGTCACCTTCACCGAGAAGGCGACGCAGGAGCTGGTCACGCGCATCCGCAAGACGCTGCGCGAGGCGGAGCGGGTGTGGAGTGCGTCGCCACCGCCGCGCACCAGCCGCAACGACGACCTGTTCGTCCTGCGCGAACGTCACGGCGACGCCGGCAGAGCCATCGTCGACGAGGCGATGCGGTCGCTCGATGACCTCGCCGTCTTCACCATCCACGGCTTCTGCCAGCGGGTGCTGGGCGAGAGCGCGCTGGAGAGCCGGATCCCCTTCCGCACGACCTTCATCGAGGACGACACCGAGCCGTTCGGGCGTGCCGCGCGCGATTGGGCGCGCAAGCGCCTCATCAACGATGCCGCCGACGCCACCCTGGTCGCCGAGCAAGGAAAGCCGTTCGAGCCGTGGGTCAAGAAGCTCGTGATTCCCTATCGTCGCCACGAGGCCTCGCGCATCGCCTTCGACTCCGCGTCGCGCGAGCAGGGGTTGCTGGCACACTTCACGTCGGTGGTGCACGAGTCGTTCGAGCGGGAAAAGGAGCGGCGTCACCTGCGCGGCTTCGACGATCTCCTGCGCACGGTGAAGCGCGTCCTCGAGGAAGAAGGGAGCGAGGGGCCGCTCGCCCAGCGCATTCGCTCGCGCTTCGGCGCCGCCCTCATCGACGAGTTCCAGGACACCGATCGCACGCAGTACCCGATCTTCTCCAACGCCTTCGCTGGCTGTCCGCTCTTTCTCATCGGCGATCCCAAGCAGTCGATCTATCGCTTTCGCGGAGCCGACATTCGCGCCTATCTCCGGGCGGCCAGCGAATCCGACCGTCGCTTCACCCTGATCCAGAACTTCCGCAGCAGCGACGCCTACGTGCGCGCGGTCGAGGCGCTCTTCACGCGCCAGCCGACGCCGTTTCGGGTGAGCGAGGGGGAGATCGACTTTCCCCGCGTGTCGGCGGCGACCACGCCCACCGCGCCCGGGACGATGGCGACCGATGGGGGCGCGGCGCTGGAGTGGTGGTGGGTCGACGGGAGCCACGGCAGCAAGGGCTTTGCGTCGAAGGAGAAGGCGCGCACCATCATCTTCGAGGAAGTCGCGCACGAGATCGTGCAGCTGCAAGCGCGTCATGTGGCCTACGGAAAGATCGCCGTCCTCATGCGTACCAATGCCGCGGCGCGCGACCTCAAGCGTGTGCTCGACCGGGCGCACATTCCGGCGGTCATCGGCGGCGATGAGGACGTCCTCGCGTCGGAGGAAGCGGACGAGCTGGTGCGCGTCGCCACCGCGATCGCCGAGCCGGGCGACGGGAGTGCGGTCCGCTCGATGCTCGCCACGCGGCTCTGGGGGGGCACGGCCTCGGAAGTCGCCTCGATGCTGGGCCCGGCGCAGGAGGCGACGTGGCAGGCGATTGTCGAACGCCTGATGGCGGCGCGCGAATCGTGGCGCCTGCGTGGTTTCGCGGTCGCGATGGGAGAGCTGCTCGCCGAGCGCGACATGGCGGCGCGACTGCTCGCCATGCCCGACGGCGAGCGTCGGATGACCAACGTGCGGCACGTGATCGAGCTGCTGCACGACGAGTGGGCCGAGGCCTCGGTGCCGCCGGAGGGGTTTGCGGCGTGGATGGCCCGCGAGCGGACGGTGCCTAACGTTCCGGGGCGGCGCGAGCTGCGGTTGGAGACCGACAGCGCGGCGGTGCAGCTGCTCACCGTGCACAAGGCCAAGGGGCTCGAGTTCGACGTCGTCTTCTGTCCCGAGCTGTGGGACCGCAAGACGGAGAAGGAGGTAGCCTTCAAGGTCATCCCGGCCAGTGTGGTGGAAGGCGAGGAGGGGATCGTCGACCTGGGGAGCCCGGAGCACGCGGCGCGCCTGGCGACGATGACGAGCGAGACCGACCAGGAGGACCTGCGGCTCGCCTACGTCGCGCTCACGCGCGCGGTCCATCGATGCTACGTGGTGTTTGGGGAGATCGGACAGCCCACCAAGGGGTCGGGGCATGTGGCGGCGAGCAGCGAATCGTCACTCGGCTGGCTCCTGCGCGACCCCGAGAGCGGGACGACGAACCGGGTGACGCTCAAGGCGCTGGTCGACGGCAGCGGCGGGACGATGGCCTTTCGGGACATCGGCGACACGAAGCGCCATCCCAAGGCACCGGAGCCCGCCGCGAGCGCCGTCGTCCCCGCGCCGCGCGCGTTGCAGCTCGCGGCTCGTCAGCTCCACACCTGGCAGCTCACCTCGTTCACCGGGATCGTCGCCGACACGCACAGCGACGAGGGGCGCGACGTTGCCGATCCGCTCCTGCTGCCGAGCGAACCCGTCGAGCGCCCGGTGGTGACCGGCTTCCGCGCCTTCCCGGCCGGGCGACTGGGCGGTATCGCGCTGCACGACGTCTTCGAGTCGCTCGACTATGCGCGAACGGCCGAGCCGCGCACGCGCGAGATGGTGCAGCGCATTCTGGGGCGCCACGGGATCCTCGACGACGCGGCGACCGCGGAGGGGCGGGTGGAAGACGTGCTGGCGATGCTGCAGCGGGTCTGCGCCGCCCCGATTCCCGGCGCTGGCTTCGCCCTCGCAGAGGTGCCGGCGCGCGCGTCGATGCGTGAGTGGCGTTTCGACCTGTCCGTGCAGACGGCGTCGGTCAAGCGCATCGCCGACGTGCTGGCCGCGCACGGCTCGGCGCACGCGCGCGCCTATGTCCCGGTATTGCGCGGGCTGCGAGATTCCGCCGTCGGTGGTTACTTGAGTGGTGTGGTCGACATCGCCTTCGAGCACGACGGGCGGTGGTGGGTGATGGACTGGAAGTCGAACCACCTGGGGCACGACGACCAGGACTATGTCCCCGAGGCGCTCTCCAACGCGATGATGCAGGCCCACTACACGTTGCAGTACCACCTGTATTGCCTGGCGCTGCACCGGCACCTCTCGGTGCGGCAGCCCGGGTACGATCCGGCGCGCCACTGGGGGGGCGTGGGCTACGTCTTCCTTCGCGGCGTCACCGGCACGGGGGACAACGGCTGGTTCCGCGACACGCCGACGCCGGCGTTGCTCGAGGCGCTCGACGCGGCGCTGGGACGGCGGCGATGAGCGCGTCGGGGGAGGAACTGGTGCTGGGGGACGACGGCGGCTCGATGATCGCGCCGTTCGAGGTGCGCGACCTGCTGGCGGCGCTGCACGGCGAGCGGATGCTGGAGTCCATCGATGTGCAGCTGGCGGAGCTCTGCGTGCGCCGCGGCGAGATTGGGGAGGAGGCGCTGGCCGTGGCGCTGGCCACCGCGCTCACCAGCCGCGCGCGCCGCGAAGGGCACAGCGCGCTGGCGCTCGACCAGCTGGCGCGGCAGGCGCGCAGTGCGGTGGCGCTCGTCATCGCGGCGGTGGAGGAAGCCGGCGGCCCCGTCCCCGACACGCTGCCGAGCGGCGACGAAGGGTGGTGGCGCGATGTGCTCGGGCGTTCGCGCATCGTGGGCGACGGCGCCAGCACGCTGCCGCTGGTGCTGCGCGACGGGCTGCTGCAGTTCCGCCGCTACTTCGACGCCGAGCAGCGCATCGCCCGCCACGTGCAACGCCTGGTGCAGGTGAGCGCGAGGACCGGGGGCGACGCCTTCTCCATCATTACCGGCGGCCCCGGGACGGGGAAGACGACGCAGGTGGCCAAGCTGCTGGTCGACCTGAGCGTCGCGCGCCCCGGGCTGCGCGTGGCGCTCGCGGCCCCCACGGGAAAGGCGGCGGCGCGCCTCACCGACTCCATCCGGCAACGGCTCGACGCCATCGAGAAGGAGACGGGGACGCGTGCCCCATTCCCCGGCGAGGCGCGCACGCTGCACCGCCTCCTGGGGTACCAGCCGCAACACGACACCTTCCGCTTCAACGCCACCGATCCGCTCGACGACGACCTCGTCATCGTCGACGAGGCGAGCATGGTGGACGTGCTCCTGCTCGATGCGTTGTTGCGCGCCCTCAAGCCCGGCGCGCGCCTCATGCTGGTGGGCGACCACAACCAGCTGGCTTCGGTCGACGCCGGCGACGTGTTAGGCGCCCTCTGTCGTTCGGCGCTTGCCGACGGCGAAGGGACGCCGTTGCGGAAGAGCGTCGAGTGGCTGCAGCACAGCTGGCGGTTCGAGAAGCATCCGGCCATCGGGACGCTCGCCGCGGCGATCCTCGGCGGCGACGCCGACGCGGTGCTGCGCAGCTGCGCCGACTCGACCGCGAGCGAGACGCAGCTGCGACCGCCGGCGCCGAACACCGATGCGCTGGTCGAACCGATCGTCCCCAACCTCGAGCGCTGCCTCGCGGCGACGACGCCCGGCGAGTTGCTGGATGCGCTGGATGCGTTCCGCATCCTCGCACCGGAGCGCGAAGGGCGGCTGGGGGTGAGCGGGATCAACGCCGCCGTGGAGCGCTGGCTGTCGAAGCGCGGGCACTCGGTGAAGGACCACTGGTACCATGGGCGCCCGGTGCTCGTGACGGCCAACGACTACACGACGGGTGTGTTCAACGGCGACATCGGCGTGGTGTGGCGCGACGACGAGAGCGGGCGGGCGATGGTGCACTTCCGCGCCAACGACGGGACGATTCGCGGCCTCGCCCCCACGCGCCTCCCGGCGTGCGAGACGGCGTGGGCGATGACGGTGCACAAGTCGCAGGGGTCGGAGTTCGACGACGTGATGGTCGTAGTCCCCGACTACGACAGTCGCGTGATGAGCCGCGAGTTGCTGTACACCGCAGCGACGCGGGCGCGGCGCGGCGTGACGCTGGTGGGGAGCCACGCGGCGATCCGATCGGCGGTCGGGCGCACGACGGGACGGATGAGCGGGCTCGAGGCGCGGATGCTCGAGGCCAAGGGGGGCGCACCGGTGCAGGGGACGGGGAGCGGAGCCAATGACAACGTGGGTGCCTGACGAGGACGACGACCTTCCGCCGGTCCCGGCGGGGGCGGGGAATGTGAAGCTGCAGCGGTGGGTGGACCTGGTGGCGGCGCTGCTCTCGCGTCACGCGCCGGCGTCGTTCCTCGAGCTGGCGGGTGATGTCCCCGCCTACGCGTTGCGGCTGGAGGCCCACGAGCGCGAGCCCGACCCGCGTGCGCGCGCGACCATCATGGACTCGCTCAAGCGCACCTTCGAGCGCGACAAGGACGAACTGCGTGCCTTCGGGATCCCGATCGAGTCGCGAGAGGATGGCGATGGCGCGGTCAACGGCGTGTACCAGCTCAAGCGCACCGACTTCTATCTCCCGTATCTCTGTGTGGCCGCCCCCGACGGGGGAGTGACGATTCCCCCGAAGGTCGACAGCTACGGCTACCAGGCGCTCAAGTCGCTCACCTTCGACGCCGACGAGCTGCAGGCGGTCGTCGATGCGGCGGCGGGTGTGCGGGCGCTTGGTGAGCCACTGCTCGCCTCGCACGTGGAGAGCGCGATGCGCAAGCTCGCCGTCGACCTTCCACTCGGCAGTGCGCTCCCATCACCCGACGCCCCCGCGTTGCTCGCGCCGCGCCCGCGCGCCAGCTCGGCGACCTTCGAGGCGTTAGGCGATGCACTGCGGCGCCGGAAGGTGGTCACGTTCGACTATCACGCGATGTCGAGCGATCGCACCGACGTGCGCGAGGTGGAGCCGTACGGGCTCTTCTTCCTCAGCGGGCACTGGTACCTGGTGGGGCGCGACCGCGGACGTGGTGAGCTGCGGAACTTCCGGCTCAACCGGATGGCACAGGCGACGGTGAACACCAGGAAGGCACAGAGTGCCGACTACGAGGTGCCGGCGACCTTCCGCCTGCGCGACCATGCCCGTTCGCGCCACGCCTGGGAGCTGGGGGACGGCGATGCCGTGCGTGCGGTGGTGGCGTTCGACGGAGGATCTGGGCCGACGATGGCAGCGATGAAGCTGGGGGCGGCGGTCGAGGGCACCCCCACGCACCGCACCTTCGACGTGCGTCGCATCGACGCCTTTGCCCGGTGGCTCCTCTCGTTCGCCGGCGAACTCACCCCCAAGGCGCCCGCCGCGCTCGTCGCCGCCTACCGCGAGGAGGTAGGCGCCACCGCGGCGATATACGACTCCCCTGCGGCGACGGCGACGATCGCGGCGGCGGGCGGCGCCGACACTGCGACAAAAGCTGGAAAGCGAGGCGCCGCCGAGAAGGCCTGGGAACCCAAGGGGGCCGCGGCGCAGCTGCGGCGCATCCTCCACCTGGTGCCGCATATCGCCAACGGTGAGGAGCTGGCGCTGCACGAGGTAGCGGCGCGCCTGGGGACGAGCGTCGAAGAGCTGCAACGCGATCTCTACTCGCTCGTCGATCGCTACGACATGCCGGGGGGCTTCGTCGAGGGGGTGCAGCTCTATGTCGGATCCGACACCGTCTCGGCGGTCACGAACCACCTGCGCCGCCCGATGCGCCTCACCGTGGCCGAACTGTGCGCCCTGGAGTTGGGGCTGGCGGTGCTGCGCTCGTTGCGCGCTCCCGACGAACGGCAGGCGCTCGAGCGGGCACGCGAACGGCTGCGGGCGGTGATCGCGCGCCTCCCCGGCGACCCCATCCCCGACGGGTTGCACGGCGCCTCGCTGGGCGACGTCGGCAACACCGCGCACCTGGTCGTGGTACGTGAGGCGCTCCGGCAGGGGCGCAAGCTGCGCCTCGCGTATCGCCGGTCGGGGAGCCAGGCGTCGAGCGAACGCACCATCGCGCCGTACTTGCTGCTGTCGGCGAGTGGGATGCTGTACATCGTGGCCTTCTGCGAGCGCGAGCAGACGACGCGCCTCTTCCGCATCGATCGCGTCGAGTCGGTGGCACTCATGGACGAGACGTTCGAGCGTCCCGACGCCGCGGTCCTCGACACGCTGCTGCGCGAGCGCCGGGCCTTCCAGGGCGACGGCGCCCCCACCATGCGCGTGCGCTACTCGCCGCGCATTGCGCGATGGATCGCCGAGCGGGAGGGAAAGGCGCTGGCGGCTGACGGATCGCTGGAGATGGAGCATCCGCTCGCCGACTGGGAGTGGGGGATGCGCCACGTGCTGCAGTACGGGCGAGACGCCGAGGTGGTGGAGCCGGCGGCGCTGCGGGAGCGGCTCAAGGCACGGCTCGACGAGCGACTGGCGGTGCTGGCGCGGTAGTCGTGGTCGCCGCGTGCGCGGCGACGTCGAACCGACTGTCAGAGGGGGGCCCTACACTACGCCCGGCAACTGAGGGAGGCAGCACGAACCTCGACGCCGGGAGGGAGCATGAGTGTATGGGTCCATTCGCTGTCGCTGGTTGTTCCGAAGCAGATCCTCGAGCAGAGGTATCCCGGGGGTGTGACGCCCTGCTGGTGGCGCTGTCGTCGTTCGCGCGCTACCCGCGCACCTACTGCGAGGCCGACGAGCGCCTCGTCTGCATGACCTTTCGCGACGAGGGGCACCTCGCGCCGGTGCGCGATCACCTGGTGGCCGCGGGGCTCACGGAGTGCGTCGATGGCGACTTCATCGACTTCGCCTGCGTCGAGCCGATGCACGGTCCAACCGCGCCGTGCGAGTGGTTGATGTGGCGCATCGACGAGGACGGGCGCACCATCGCGTGGCACGCGAGCGGTGAGGAAGGACCGTGCTGGATCCCGTCAGAGGCGAATGCCTTCGAGGAATCGGTGCCGCAGCACGAGCTGCGGCTGGCCTGCGAGAACGGCGTGGAGACGTGGCTCGACTTCCGCACCGGGGCGCTCACGTGGCAGGTCCTGGATGAGGGGGAGTCCAGCGACGGAATGCCGGACGCGACCGACGGTGGCGATGACGATGCGGTCATTGACGAGTCGCCGTGCGACGAGTCGGTGCTCGACGAGTTGCGCCTCGACGCCGGCCACGGCCCGGCGTTGCTGCGGATCGTGGCGGCCACGCTCCGGAAGCATGCGCGGCACGTGCATCGCCTGACGCCCACTGCCTTCGGCTTCCGCGCGCGGCAGTCCGGGGCCAGCTACGACGTGATCGTCACGGCGCAGGAGGAGACGCAGGTGGTCGCCGTGTACGTCACGCACCCGGTGCACCTGCCCGCGTCGTGTCGCGCCGCGCTCGCCGAGGCCATCACGCGCATCAACTGGCGGCTGGGCGTGGGGAGCTTCGACCTCGACGTGGACGGCGGCACGCTGCGCTATCGAACCGCGGTCGACGTGGAGGGAGGGGCGCTCGTGCCGACGATGGTGCACAACATGATCGGGACGTCGCTGTACACGATGGAGCGGTTCCACGCGGCATTCATGCGCGTGGCGTGGGGTGGGATGCCGGCACGGGAGGCGGTGGCCGAGGTGGAGGGTTGGGAGGAGGGGTAGCCGCCGCCTGGTGCGGTCGAGGGGTGTCAGACCTCGGCCGCACCGTACCGTGACGCGACCGCGGCAGCGCGCGAGCGCACGGAAGTGCCGGTGCAGGTGGCCGCGGCCAGGGGGTCGCGTGCAGAGGCGATAACTCAACGGGAGGGGAAGAGAGCGATGACACGATCGATGCTTCGATGGTCCGCGATGCTGTCGCTGGCGATTGCTGCACTGGCGACGCCGGCGATGGCACAGCAGCCGCAGGAACGCAAGGGATTCTGGTTCAACGTGGGACTCGGCGCGGGGAGCCTCGGGTGCGATGACTGCGACTCGCGAGCCAACGGCCTGTCCGGGCAGTTGTCGTTAGGCGGCACGCTCACGCCGCGGCTCCTGCTGGGGGCGGGGACCAACGGCTGGACCAAGAGCGAGGATGGCGTGACGCTCTCGATGGGGAGCCTCGCGGCGTTGGTGCGCTTCTACCCCTCGGCCACTGGTGGCTTCTATCTCACCGGAGGGCTCGGCGTCGCCACACTCGACCTGGGGGTGTCTGGCTACGGCTCCGCCTCGGACACGGGGGTGAGCGCGCTCCTGGGGGTGGGCTACGATATTCGCGTGGGGCGCAACGTCAGCCTCACACCGTTCTGGAACGGGATCGGCGGGAGCTTCGACGGCTACGGCGCCAACTTCGGCCAGATCGGGGTGAGCCTCACGGTGCACTAGCGCTCGCGGTCGGTGCAGTGGAGCACACGCCGGACGGCGCCCTGCCGTCCGGCGTGTGCCGTCTCCTCTCGCGCCGCGCCGAGCGCGGTGGGGCGCGAGGAGGCATGCTGATCCGCCACGGGTGTGTGGGCGGCGCGACGAGCATTCGCGTGCCTCGTGTGCAGCTGACGGCGTGCGCCGACCGGCGCGTCGGTCGCGCTCAGCCCTGGAGGAGCGTCGCCAGCTCGAGGATGAACGCCTCGGACGCCCCCGCCGGCTGCCACGTGAGTGACTGCGTCTCAATGACTGGAAAGGTCGCCTCGGGCGTCCACACCTCGGCGCGGCGCTGGTCGATGTCGATCAGCCAGTAGAGCGGGACGCGCATCTCCTGGTACAGGCGGCGCTTCGTGAAACGGTCGTAGCGCGCGGTGGTGGGGCTCAGGACTTCGATGACGAGAGAGAGCTGCTCGACCTCGCCCCAGTCGCGGACCCGCCCGAGGTGCGGCGGTACGACGAACAGGTCGGGCTGGACGAGGACATCCGGGAGCCCGCCCCACGAGATGTCGGCAGGGGACATGAGCGCCTCTCCTGCGCTGCGCTCCTCCAGATAGCGAGCGAGCGCGACGAGTAGCCGTGCAATCGCACGCTGATGCCGGGCCTGCGGCGCCGGGCTCACCAGCAACTCCCCGTGCACCAGCTCGTAGCGGTTCCCGTCCTCCGGGAACGCGAGCACTTCTTCCCTCGTGTAGAACCGATCGAGCGCGGCAGGCATGGACATACGATCTGCTCGGCTCGGCCGAGGGCGCAAGGGTGGTGGGGGCGCAGGCGCATGGCGCATAGTTGCCCGGCCCCAGCGAGGCGACGTCATCGTTTCGTTGCGCACCGGCGCATGTGCGCGGGGGTGCGCGGCGCGCAAGGGTGCGCGCGGCGCGCAAGGGTGTGCGCGGCGCGCAAGGGTACGGCGCCGGCCGCACAGGTCGGGTTGGCCGCGCCGATGTAACGGTCGCCCTGAACGACCCGATGCTCTGGCGCCGCGCGCAAGCGGGCGCGAGCTTGGGCACCGCCCCCCAGTCGGACTCGGTGCCTCAGGCCCCCGCGTCCCCCCTCAGACGTTCCGGCAGGCCGGTTGTCGATGCGCGACGGTATCCAGCACCCGGACGACGGCGCGGGCGATGTCGCCGACCGCGCGGCACTCGACGCGCTGTTCAGCGACGCCTACGAAGAGCTGCGCCGCCTGGCCGCCGCCGTCAGTCGCCACGATCCGAGCGCCACGCTGAGCCCCACGGCGCTGGTCAACGAGGCCTGGATCAAGCTCGCCGATTCGCCGCACGTGGCGCGCACCTCGCGCCTCCACTTCAAGCGCATCGCCGCGCGCGCCATGCGCCAGGTGCTCATCGAGGCGGCGCGCCGGCGGCAGGCCGACAAGCGCGGCGGAGGCGCGGACTTCGTCACCTTCGAGGATTCGTTAGGCGGCACCAGCACGGCGGCCGACGAGGTCCTGGCCATCGACGCCGCGCTCGACGAGCTTGCCCGCCTCTCGCCCCGCCAGGCGCAGATGATCGAGGCGCGCTTCTTCGGCGGCTTCGACCTCAGGGAGACGGCCGAACTGCTCGAGGTCTCCGAGGCGACGATCGTGCGCGACTGGCGTGCCGCGCGCGCGTGGCTGGCCACGACGCTCGATGGGGGGCGTTAGGTGGAACCGGGAGACGCGGGACACGGGGCGGGCGCGCGGTCGCCCGAAGGGGAACGCTTCGACCGGGTGCAGGCGATCTTTCACGCCGCCGTCGACCTCCCGGTCGAGGCACAGGCCAAGTTCGTGGCGACGGCGTGCGGCGACGACGTCGAGCTGCGGCGTGCGGTGACGCGAATGCTGGCGGCCGACTCGGTGAACGACTCCCCGGTCGACGGCGACGCCTCGCGGCTCGCGGCCATGCTCCTGGGCGACCGAGCCAACGCCCCACTCCCCCCGCACAACTTCGGCCCGTATCGCGCGGTGCGCGTGCTGGGAGAAGGGGGGATGGGGGTCGTCTACCTGGGGGAGCGCAGCGACCTGCAGAGCGTTGCGGCCATCAAGATCCTGCGCGATGCGTGGGCGTCGATGGCGCGACGCGAGCGATTCCTCACCGAGCAGCGCACGCTGGCCCAGCTCAACCACCCGGCCATCGCGCACCTCATCGATGCGGGATCGCTCGCCGACGGGACGCCGTGGATCGCGATGGAGTACGTCGACGGGAAATCGCTCACCGATCACTGTCGCGAGAACCACTCCCCGCTCCGCCAGCGATTGCAGCTGGTGCGCGCCGTCTGCGAGGCGGTGCTGCACGCGCACCAGCACCTCGTGATCCATCGCGACATCAAGCCGTCCAACGTCCTCGTGCGCGCCGACGGGACGGTGAAGCTGCTCGACTTCGGGATCGCCAAGCAGCTCGAACCGGCCCATGCCGCGGTCGACGCGACGCGCACGGGACTCCGCCTCATGACCCCGGCGTACGCGGCCCCCGAGCAGGTGCGCGGCGAACGCGTGGGCGTGCACACCGACGTCTACTCGCTGGGCGTGCTGCTCTACGAACTGCTGGCCGGGACGGTCCCCTTCGATCTCTCCGACCGCACGCCGGCCGAAGCCGAGGCGATCATCACCGGCGAGGACCCGGTGAAGCCGTCACAACGCGCGCGCACCACCGGCGGCCGCGGCACCTCGGCGAGCCTCGCGCAGTGGGGCGACCTCGACGTGTTGTGCCTGACGGCGATGCACAAGGACCCGGCGCGCCGCTACCGCTCGGTCGACGCCTTCATTCGCGACATCGACCACTTCCTGGGCGGCGCCCCGCTCGACGCGCACCCCGATTCGGTGGGATATCGCGTCACGGCCTTCGCCAGGCGCAACGCACGTGCGGTCACCTCGGTGGCGGTGGGCGTGGTGGCGCTGGTCGCCCTGGTCACGTTCTACACGGTGCGCCTGGCGCAGGCGCGCGACGAGGCACGCCAGGAGTCGGTGCGCGCGCAGCGCATCCAGCGCTTCATGTCGTCGCTCTTCCAGGGGGGCGACGAGGCCGCCGGGCCCGCCGAGTCGCTGCGGGTGGTCACGCTGCTCGACAAGGGGGTGGTGGAGGCCCGCGGCCTCGACGCCGAGCCGGCGGTGCAGGCCGACCTCTACGCCACGCTGGGCGGAATCTACCGACAGTTAGGGGTCTACGACCGCGCCGATTCGCTCCTGGGGGTGGGGGTCGCGCGCTGGCGCACCCTCGCCGGCGAAGAGAGCCCGGAGGCCGCGCGCGCGCAGGTGGCGCTAGGCGACCTGCGCACCGACCAGGCGCGCTACGACGACGCCGAGCAGCTGCTGCGCGCCGGGATGGCGACGCTGCGCCGCACGCGCCCCGCCGACGATCCGGGGATCGCCGATGCCGGGATCGCCCTCGGGCGATCGATCACCGAGCGCGGCGAGCACGAACGGGCCATCGCCGTGCTCGACTCGGTGGTGGCCGAGCTGCGCCTGCGCGACAGCGCCTCCACGCAGCTCGTCGACGGACTCGAGGAGCTGGCGAGCGCGCACTTCTACGCCGGCAACTACGACGTCGCCGACTCGCTCAACCGCGACGTGCTCGCCCTCACCAAGCGCCTCTTCGGCGAGCGTCATCCGCGCGTCGCCAACGACCTCATGAACCTCGGCGCCACGGAGCAGGAGCGCGGGAACACCGCCGCGTCTGAGCGCTACTTCCGCGAGGCGCTGGCCCTCACCACAGCGTTCTACGGCGAGAACCACATCCTCACCGCGGGGAACCTGGTCTATCTCGGGCGCTCGCTTCTGGTGCAGAATCGGTATGCGGAGTCGCGCGGCTTCTTCGAGCGCTCGCTGGCCATCCGCGAGCGCGTCTTTGGCCCCATGCACCCGTCGGTGGCCAACACGCTCAACGAGATCGGGTCGCTGGCCATCCGCGAGTCGCAATACGCAGACGCCGAGCGGACGTACGCGCGAGTGCTCGACATCTATCGTCGCGCGTATCCGCCCACCAACTACCGCATCGGCGTGGCGACGGGCAACCTGGCCGACACGTACCTCTATCGGAAGGACTATCGACGCGCCGAACCGCTCTATCGTGAGGCACTGGAGATCTACATCGCCTCGCAGGGGGCTGAGCACATCAACACCGGGATCGGCTACCTCAAGCTGGGGCGCTGCCTGATGCGCAGCGGCCGCTTCAAGGAAGCGGTCCCCCAGACCGAGCGCGGCTACGCAATTGTGGGCAAGGTCGCCGCGCCGGAGAACGGCTTCATGCAGGCGGCGCGGCTCGACCTGTCGATCGCGCTCGACTCGTTAGGGCGGCGCGAGGAGGCGGCGCGCTACAAGGCGGAGCGGGAGAAGTACCTGTCCAAGTGAGGTGCGGCGCCCGGCGCGCGCGGGGATCTCCCGCGACGCGCCGGACGTTTCCCACCCCCCCCCCCCACCACCCAACTACTTGTTGCCGCTCCCCAGCCCGAACGTCACCCCCACGTTGAGCGTCGAGGCCCCCGCCCCGACGTCGGCGTAGAGGGCGAGGCGCGGCTTGTAGAAGTAGCGGATGCCGGCGCGCCCGATGAAGTACACCCCGCTCGAGTAGTCGCCGGCGAAGTCGGTGCTCACGCTGCTGTTGCCCAGGCCCAGCCCGAGGAACGGGTCGAGCTTGGGGTTCCCCTTCACCTCGAAGTGGTAGTTGGCGGTGACGCCGAGGTTGAGGTAGCGGAAGTCGTAGTCGGTCCCGACGTAGCGGTTGTTGTAGTTCCAGATGTCGGCGCTGACCTGAATGCCGAGGACGCCGTTGCCCAGGTCGGGGAGGCGCTTGATGGCGCGCTCGAAGCGCCCACCAAAGGCGATCCCGGCCTCACCAATCCCGCCGAGCCCGATGGTGGGGCCGAGGTCCATGTAGCCGGGGGCGAAGAGCGCGCTTCCCGCTCCCTTGCCCTGTGCTGCCGCTGACGCGGGGGCGATGGCGAGTGCGGCGGCCGACAGCACGGCGATGGCGCGCGCGACGGACGCACGACGCCTGCGCGCGACGATGGCCGGCACGGTGAGCGCGAGCGGCGTGCGGTCAACGAGGGGATTGACGAAGCGGGGCATGCGGGACTCCTGCGAGGTGGGGGAGGGATGTTCGTGCGGGTGCACGACTCCCTATGCGCAGGAGCTCGGCGCCAGCGATCACCGCGGCGCGACGAAATGCTGGAGGTCGGCTACTCGGCGAAGAGCGCCGCGAGTTCTATGGTGAACGCCTCGGGCGCCCCCGCCGGCTGCCACGTGAGCACCCGCTCCTCGAACACCGGGAACTTCGCCTCCGGCGTCCAGACCTCGGCGCGGCGCGCGTCGAGGTCGATCAGCCAGTACAGGGGGACCTGCATTTCCTGGTAGAGGCGCCGCTTGGTGAAGCGGTCGTGGCGGGCGGTGGCGGGGCTCAGCACCTCGATGACGAGCGAGAGCTGCTCGACCTCGAGCCAGTCGCGGACCCGGCCGAGCTGCGGGGGGACGACGAACAGGTCGGGTTGGACGAGGACATCCGGGAGCCCGCCCCAGGAGATATCAGCAGGGGACATGAGCACTTCGCCGGCGCTGTGCTCGCCGAGGAAGGTGCGCAACGCGAAGTAGAGATCCCCGACCGCTCGCTGGTGCCGAGCCCGCGGCGCCGGACTCACCAGCAGCTCCCCGTGCACGAGCTCGTACCGGTTCCCGTCCTCCGGGAACGCGAGCACTTCCTCCCTCGTGTAATACCGATCGAGCGCGGCAGGCATGGACATACGATCTGCTCGGCTCGGCCGAGGGCGCAAGGGTGATGGCGCAGGCGCATGGCGCATGGTTGCACCGTGCGGGGCGCGCGCCGGCATCATTTCATTGCGCTCAGGAGCGATTCGCGTGCAGAAGCGCTAGTCCTGGAAGAGCGTCTCGAGCGCGAGCGTGAACGACGCGGCCGCCGCCGCCGGCTGCCACGTGAGCACCCGCGTCTCGATGACCGGAAAGGTCGCCTCCGGCGTCCAGACCTCGGCGCGGCGCGCGTCGAGGTCGATGAGCCAGTACAGGGGGACCTGCATTTCCTGGTAGAGGCGCCGCTTGGTGAAGCGGTCGTGGCGCGCGGTGGCGGGGCTCAGCACTTCGATGACGAGCGAGAGCTGCCGCACGTCGATCCACTCGCGGGCGGGATGGTCCTGCGGTGCCACGACGAAGACGTCGGGCTGCACCGTGACGTCGGAGCGCCCGCCCCAAGAAAGGTCTGATGGGGAGATGTGGAGTTTCCCCACCCCGTGCTTCGTCACGTACGGCGCGAGCTGGAGGGCGAGCGCGAGCACCGCATCCTGGTGCGACAGGCGCGGCGCCGGACTCACCAGCAGCTCCCCGTGCACGAGCTCGTACCGGTTCCCGTCCTCCGGGAACGCGAGCACCTCTTCCCTCGTGTAGTACCGATCGAGCGCGGCAGGCATGGACATACGATCTGCTCGGCTCGGCCGAGGGCGCAAGGGTGGTGAGGGCGCAGGCGCATGGCGCATGGTTGCACCGTGCGGGGCGCGCGCCGGCATCATTTCAGTGCGCTCAGGGGCAATTCGCGTGCAGCAGCGCTAGTCCTGGAAGAGCGTCTCGAGCGCGAGCGTGAACGACGCGGTCGCCGCCGCCGGCTGCCACGTGAGCACCCGCGTCTCGATGACCGGAAAGGTCGCCTCGGGAGTCCACACCTCGGCGCGGCGCGCGTCGAGGTCGATCAGCCAGTACAGGGGGACCTGCATTTCCTGGTAGAGGCGCCGCTTGGTGAAGCGGTCGTGGCGCGCGGTGGAGGGGCTCAGCACTTCGATGACGAGCGAGAGCTGCTCGACCTCGAGCCAGTCGCGGACCCGGCCGAGCTGCGGGGGGACGACGAACAGGTCGGGTTGGACGAGGACATCCGGGAGCCCGCCCCAGGAGATGTCGGCCGGGGACATGAGCACTTCGCCGGCGCTGTGCGCCTCCACATACCGCATCAACGCGAAGTGAAGCCGTCCGACCACTCGCTGGTGCCGCGTCCGCGGCGCCGGACTCACCAGCAGCTCCCCGTGCACCAGCTCGTACCGGTTCCCGTCGTCCGGGAATGCGAGCACTTCCTCCCTCGTGTAATACCGATCGAGCGCGGCAGGCATGGACATACGATCTGCTCGGCTCGGCCGAGGGCGCAAGGGTGATGGGGGGACGGCATCCCGCACCGTCGCACGTGGTGTGACGCGCGGCGTCACCATTCTCTTGCAGTCGGTGCCGAAAATCGCACCTCGCGAGAACGCCCTGCCCCACCACTGCGTACTTCATCCAGCGTGCATAGAATCCCCCTCATCGATTCCACCCCCCAACCCCAGGGTCCGATGTCTTCGTCCGTTCGCAGACCCGGCAGTCGATGGCGTCATGCATCGTTCGCCGTCGCGCTCGCCGCCGTTTCGTCAGCCGCCGGTATCACCACGCTGGAGGCGCAGGCGCGCCCGGCCGGCGTTCGCGCGATGGTCGCGCCGGCCCCCACCGCGTCGATGACCGTCGACACGTCGCTGTTCAACGCCCTGCGCTGGCGCGAGATCGGCCCGGCGCGTGGCGGCCGTTCGGTCGCCGTCGCCGGCTCGGCGCAGCGCCCGCTCGAGTACTGGATGGGGACCACTGGCGGTGGCGTCTACAAGACCACCGATGCGGGGATGAGCTGGCAGCCGGCCACCGACCGCTACTTCGGCGGGACCATCGGCGCCATCGCGGTCGACCACCTCAACCCGGACATCGTCTGGGTGGGCGGGGGCGAGACCGACATCCGCGGCAACACGTCGCACGGCGACGGTCTCTGGAAGACGACCGATGGCGGGCGCACCTGGCAGATGCTCGGCTTCAAGGAAGAGTACATCTCCACGATCCGCATTCACCCGACCAACCCGAGCGTCGCCTACATCGGCGTGTTTGGGGACGTCTTCAAGGCGACCAGCAACCGCGGCGTCTACAAGACGACCGACGGCGGCAAGACCTTCAGCAAGGTGCTGTTCGTCAACGACTCGTCAGGCGTGATCGACATCGCCATGGACGTGACCAACCCCGAGATCCTGTACGTGGCGATGTGGCAGGCCTGGCGTGCGCCGTGGGGGATGTCGTCAGGGGGGCTGCACTCGGGGCTCTACAAGACCACCGATGGCGGCGCGACGTGGAGCAACCTGGTGAAGACGGCCAAGGGGCTGCCGCAGGGGAACATCGGCAAGATCGGCCTCACGGTGTCGCCGGTGAATCCGCAGCTCGTGTGGGCGCTCATCGAGCACGACTCGGGCGGGGTCTACAAGTCGAATGACGGCGGCGCCAACTGGCGCTACATCAACCGCGAGCGCAAGCTGCGGCAGCGCGCCTGGTACTACTCGCAGATCTACGCCGACCCCAAGGACACCAACATCGTCTACGGGCTCAACGTCGGCTTCTTCCGCTCCAACGACGGCGGAAAGACCTTCCCGGCGTCGATCAAGGTGCCGCACGGCGACAACCACGACCTGTGGATCGCGCCGAACGACAACCAGCGCATGGTGCAGGGGAACGACGGCGGCGCCAACGTCTCGTTCACCGCGGGGCGCGCGTGGACCGCGCAGACCTTCCCCACGGCGCAGTTCTATCACGTGACCACGACCAACGACTGGCCGTACAACATCTGCGGGGCGCAGCAGGACAACTCGACGCTCTGCGGGCCGTCGCGCAAGCAGGGGTCGATCGACATCAGCGGACTGGTACGACGCCGGTGGTTGCGAGTCGGGCTACATCGCCGCCAACCCGGCCAAGCCGAACATCACGTATGCCGGCTGCTACGGCGGCAACCTCGATCGCCGCGATCGCGAGACGGGCTTCACGCGCGACGTGACGGTGTATCCGCGCAACCCGATGGGGCACTCGTCCGAAGACATCAAGATCCGCTTCCAGTGGACCTTCCCGATCGTCTTCTCGCGGCACAACGCCAACGTGCTGTACGCCGCGGGGTCGCAGCTCTTCCGCTCGACCAACGAAGGGGAGTCGTGGACGGCGGTGTCGCCCGAACTCGCCCGCAAGGACCCCAAGACGATGGGCCCCTCGGGCGGCCCGATCACGAAGGACCAGACGGGGGTCGAGACCTACGGCTTGATCTTCGCCTTTGACGAATCGCCGGTAACGCCCGGGCTGCTGTGGGCCGGGACCGACGACGGATACATCTGGATCTCGCGCAACAATGGCGTGAAGTGGGACAACGTGACGCCGAGCGACATCGGCGACTTCACCCGCATCTCGATCATCGAGCCGTCGCGTTATGCCGCCGGGACGGCCTACGTGGCCGCCAACCGGTACGCGTTAGGCGACAAGACGCCGATCCTCTACAAGACCACCGACTACGGCAAGACGTGGACGAAGATCGTCAACGGGATCAAGGGCGATCACTTCGCGCGCACCATTCGTGAAGACCCGGTCCGTCGCGGCCTGCTCTTCGCCGGGACCGAGCGTGGCGTGTACGTCTCGTTCGACGACGGGCAAAACTGGCAGTGGCTGCAGAAGAACCTCCCGTTCGTCCCGGTGCACGACCTGACCATCAAGGACAACGACGTGATTGCCGCCACGCACGGGCGTTCGTTCTGGGTGATGGACGACATCTCGGCGCTGCGGCAGTACACGCCGGCGATCGCCGAGAAGGGGGCGCACCTCTTCAAGCCGGTCGATGCCTATCGCACGCAGTGGAGCGGTGGCTTTGGTGGTGGTGGACGCGGCGGTTCGACGGTCGGCGGCAATCCGCAGTCGGGCGCGGTCGTGTACTACACCCTCAAGTCGCCCAACCAGAAGGTCACGATCGACTTCATGGATGCCAAGGGGACGGTGATCCAGTCGTTCACCAGCGACATGGATCCCGACGCGGCCGCCGATTCGGTCCGTCAGGAGCAAGCGCGGGCGGCCCGCATCGATTCGCTCGTGCGCGGCGGGGCCTCGCGTGACAGCGCCATGCGCCTCGTGCGCGCGGCGGCGGGTGGCCCGGGCGGTGGCGGCGGTGGCGGCGGTGGCTTTGGGGGCGGCGCGCGTCGTCCGCGCGTCCCCAACCGTGCGGGGCTCAACACCTTCGCGTGGAACCTGCGCTACCCCGACGCCGTGTCGTTCGACAACCTGATCATGTGGGCGGCCAACACCACCGGCCCCGTTGCACCTCCCGGGACCTACGCGGTCAAGCTCACCGTGAACGGTGAGAGCCAGACGCAGCGCATCGTCGTCAAGAACGACCCGCGCGGCACGGCGACCGATGCCGACCTGCTGGCGCAGTTCAACCTGCTCATCGCCATTCGCGACAAGACCACCGAGGCCAACAACGCCGTGCGCATGGCGCGCAACATGCGCTGGAACGTGAACGACCGCACGGGCAAGCTCACCGGCGCGCCGGCCGAAGAGTTCAAGGCGATCGCCGGCACGATGATGAAGGAAGTCACGAGCGCCGAGCAGGAGGTCTACCAGACGAAGAACGAGAGCAACCAGGATCCGCTCAACTTCCCGATCAAGTTGAACAACGAGGTCGCGGGGGTGGCGAGCTACGTGGGACAGGGCGAGTACCGTCCCACAAAGCAGGCCTACCAGGTCTTCGAGGAGCTCAAGGTCGAAGTCGACAAGCAGATCAAGGCGCTCAAGTCGTCGATGGACGCCAACCTTCCGAAGCTGAACGCGATCCTGCGGGCGGCGGGGCTGCAGGAGCTCAAGCCGTCGACGGAAGAGATCAAGCCGCAGCGTCCGAACGTCGTTTCGTAGAGGACGGGAAGACGGGAAGACGAGAAGACGAGAGGGGTCCGGTCGGTGGCCGGGCCCCTCTCGCGTTTGACGGGCCGGGCGCGACGGCGACCAGTCGTTTCCGGGCCTGTCATCGCTCGGCGTGGCTGTCGCTAGGGCGAAGCCGACCGGGCCCAGACTGCATCAGGTAATGACGCGGTCAGCGACGCGGTCTGGCAGCGGGCGGTGCCAGCCTCGAACGGTTCCTGCTTCCACTCCTTGACCCAAGGCGCGCCAGCCGCGATCAGGGTGCTGCCGGCGATGGAGCCACTCACCTTGCCCGGCGAGCCGAGGTCGAAGCGCACGACCGTGGGGGCGCCGTTCACGTCGAAGTACGAGACGTAGCGGCGCACGCTCCCGCTCAGCGTCAGCCCACTCTGCCTGACGTCGAACTCATACCAGACTTCCTGCGCCCGCCCATCGGGGAGGATGTAGCGCCGTTGGGTTCTCGGACCCGGTGGCCGAACTGAGATCGAGGCGCCAAGGATCCGGCGTCGGCGTCTTGGCGAGCAGTGGCGCGTCGACGGCGGGGATCGCGGTCGGGGCGTCGGCAGAGCAGGCGGCGAGCAGGAGGGCGACGACGGCGAGAGCGGCGGGGCGGAACGAGGTCATGAAATCTCCGGAAGGGTCAGTGGTGATGCCCCGGAGAATTGCAAGAAGGCCACCGCGCGCGCGTGCGGGTGCGATGTGCGTAAGTCGTTGTGGCCGTGCGAAGTACAGAGTCGCTGTCGGTGGCGATCCCCTCGCGGGACGTAACGCTTTGGGCCACGCGCGCATCGCCACGATACAACGCGGCGTGAGCCACCCGCCCGCGCTCGCGCGCGTGTACATGAGAGCCCATACCCGCGCGAATCCCATGAGTCGACTGCCCACAACGCCCGCCGCCGCGAACGGAGAACGCGCCCTCCCGCGCCCTCCGTCGCTCGTCGACTATACAGCCGCCGAGGTCGCGCTCCTCTTCGCCGACCGCTTCGTGCCGGCGAAAGCCGAGCCGTTCCTCGGCTGCTACCGCGTGCCGCTCTCGGGCGCGTATGTGCGGGACGACGCGGCGGCAGCGCTCGTGATGGAGGTCGCGCTGGGGGCGCTGTTCGCGACGCCAGACGTTCGCCCAACCGAACGCCAACGTCGTGGCCTGCTGCTGTCGTCCACCGAGGCGTACGTGCAGCTCTCCGACGCCGCCACCGAGCAACGCCCGGGAAGCCCCGAGGGGGTGCTGGTGGCCTGGCTCGCGGCACAGGAAGGACGCGGCGCGTGGCTCGACGACGCGCTGCGGCAGCTCATGCCCTCTGTGACGAGTTCACCCGAACACGTGTGCTGCGACCAGTCGCTCGCCCGCCTGGAGCGCGAGGGTGTGGTCGTCCCGATCACGCGTCGGGTGATGTTCGTCATCAAGGCCCGCGAGTACGACGTGGTCGATCGTACGCGTCGTCAGCTGGTCGCCGTGCCCGAGCGCGACGTCCGCGAGCTCGTGGAGAGCTGCCGGGACGTGGCGGGGCTGCATCGTGGGGCGGTGGACCGCGCCTGGCGCCACGCGCTCGCGGCGCGAACCGCGACCGATGGAGGGGCGTCGCTCTGACTACGCCGTTGCCTTCCGCGCCCCGTAGCGCTGCGTGAGGTAGCCGACGATGAGTCCCACGAGCGAGCCGGGAATCAGGATCTCCCACAGGTAGACCTTCCCCGTTTCGGGGTTGACCCCCATCGCAAACGGGAGCGCAAAGAGCGCCCCCATCGCCAGCCCGAAGACGACGCCATAGGCGAGGTTGTTGACCTTCTTGGCGAACCAGCCGATGAGGATGCCGGCGGCGAGCCCTTTGCCCATCGATCCCACCACGATCATCGTGATCTGCGGGGCGACTTCGGGGGCAGAGACCAGGGCGGTGAGTCCGTCGATGACGCCGAGGACGCCGCCGGCGAGGAGACCGAGGAGGGGCTTGTTCATGGGGGGCGGAGGACGGGAGGACGGGAAGACGGGAAGACGCGTTCGGCGCAGCGGGCGCGGGACGCGGCTCGCGTGACCTGGACGTGTCTCCGAGGGGCATCCGCTACTTAGGCCTTGGTCGCGTCAGCCATTACGGCGCGGCCCGCCATGTCTTACCGCTTCCTCAGACTCCCCGCCAGAGCAGGATGGTGACGCGCACGACGGCGTAGGCCAGGAGGAGAAGGATCAGCGGGCGATTCCGTCCGTAGAAGCGGGCGGCGCGTTCCAGGGCGTTCTCGCGGTACGCCTGCACAGGCTCGGCGTCGAACCAGCGCCGCACATCGGCGGCGAGCGCAGCGGCCGACGCGTAGCGGTCGTCGGGGAGCAATGCCGTCGCGCGCGCGACGATGGCGGCCAGCGGGCGAGGCGCAGGGGCGCCACTTGCCGCCAACAGGTCGCGCAGGATCGCCCCCAGGCCGAACACATCGCCCCGCTCATCGACGTCGCGCGCACCGCCCGCCGCCGCCTCAGGCGGCATGTACCCCGGCGTCCCGACGATCACGCCATCGCCGGTGCGCTGAGTGCCGGCCGCCAGCGCGTCACCCGACGCGCGGCCAGCTGCAACGGGGGATGTTTCGTGGCCGATGCCGGCGTCGGGATGCCGTGCGCCGAGCACGCGGGCCGAGCACGCGGGCCACCCCCCAATCCACCACCAGCACCTCGCCGAACTCGCCGATCATCACGTTGCGCGGCGTCAGGTCGCGGTGAATCACCCCGCGTGCATGCGCGAAGGCCACGGCATCGCACACCTGCAGGAAGAGGCGCAGCAGTTCGCCGCGTCCACGCCCGGCGGCATGCTGCGCCAGGTTGGTCCCGCGCACGAGCCGCATCACGTAGAACGGGCGCCCATCGGCCAGCGTCCCCACGTCGTGTACCGCGACGATCCCGGGGTGCTCGAGCTGCGCGAGGACGCGCGCCTCCCGCGACAGGCGTTCGGTGACGCCGGCGTCGGCGTGAAAGGCGATGGCCTTGAGCGCGACCTCGCGCCCCAGCTGGTGGTCCATCGCCCGGTACACGGTCCCCATCCCGCCGCGCCCGATCTCGCCCAGTACCTCGTAGCGCTCGCCGGCGTCGGGGACGTCGAGCGTACGTTGCAGGTGACGGATGGCGGCGTCGCTCAGCGACATCACCCCACCTCCACGCCCAGCAGGGCACGGGCCTCGTCGCGGAACTCCTCGTCGCTCGCCGTCAGCGCGCGCAACGTGTCCAGCACGTGCCGGCGCAGCGCGCGCCGCGCCCAGTTGAGGTAGTTCGTCACCTGCGTGGCGGGGATCGCGAAGCGCGATGCCAGCTGCGCATAGTTGGGCCGCTCGGCCGCATCGGCCCCCTCGATGTCATAGGCGACGAAGACGTCGTAGGTGAGCTGTCGTCCGCCGGCTTCGCACTCCTGTCGCAGCCCCTCCAGCGACCGTTCGAAGACGCTGCGCACCCACTCGCGCTCGAAGACGGCCTCCACCTCGGCGTCGGTCGCCGGGGCATGCAGGGCGGCGTCGAAGGAGAGATGCGTCGCCCCGCCGCCGCGCTTGAGGCGCGTGGCCCCTTCGTGCGCGGTGCTGGCGAAGGCCATGAGGCAACTCCTCAGGAAGGTGCGAAAGCGCCCCTTCGACCGGTCGTAGCGCTGCAGCCAGTCGCGCTCGAAGGCATGCGCCAGGAAGTCGTGCGCCAGGTCCTCGGCGTCGGCGCGCTCGAGCTGCCACCGATGCCGCAGCACCGCGATGATCGGATCGCGATACACGCGTGCCACCGCCTCCGCCGCGCGGGCGCGCGTCGCGGCATCGTCGCTGCGCAGCGCCGAGACGATGGAGTAGTGGGTCTCCGGAAAGAGCGGCACACGGGAAAGGTGAGGACGGGAAGACGGGAAGACGAGAGGACGAGAGGACGAGAGTACGAGTACTACGCCGGGCAGCGCCGATTCCCGCGCCCGAGGGTCGTTGTCGCGTCTTCTCGTCTTCTCGTCTTCTCGTCCTCCGCGCTTCGCCTACGCCCCGTCGTACGCGGCCCGCAGCCACCCGATCAGCTCTCGATCCACCTGCGCGGCCGACTCGAGCTTCACCCGGTGCGTGACCATCGCGTTCCAGCTCCCAGCGGCCTCGAGGCGCCCCGCCGGCGCGACCCCCTTGAGCTTGATCCCGACGTCGAAGCGTGCCTTGGTCGACGGGTGCAGGGTGGCGAACTGCGTCTTTCGCCGGAGCGAGAGGTACCCCTTCTTGGGCGACTGTTCGATGTCGTCACCGAAGGCGAGGATCGCCTTCATGAGGGCATCGAAGATCGGTCGCAGCGCCGCCTTGTCTCCGGCGAACATCTCGGCGACGAGGTCGTCGCCAGCCGCAATCTTCGCCCCCGAGTCGGACTTGAGCGTGCCGTGGGCGATGAGGTTCGCGTAGCCATGCGTGATGCCGTGCTCGCTCTTGAGCCACGCGACCAGTTCGCCGTGCTTCGCCTTGCCGCTCTTCCTGGCGAGGGCGGTCCACTGCTCCATCGACTTTCCGGTCTTCTCCTTGAGGGAGGCGACCATGGAGGCGAGTTGTTCTTCGGGGGACGTGGCCATCGGTGCGCTCCGCGAGGGTTGGTGTGCCTCTCGATTAGGCGATCGGTGGCGAAGACATTACTGGGGAAGACGGGAGGACGGGAAGACGGGAAGACGAGTTCGGCGTCCCGCGGCGCCGAGTCCTGCGCCCGAGGGTCGGGATCTCGTCTTCTCGTCCTCCCGTCTTCCCGTCTTCCCCTACTTGAGCTCCAGCCCTCCCTGTGGCCGCAGCGAGGTCACGCGCCAGCCGCTGCCACTTCGCTGCAGCTCGGCGGTAAAGCGCGCACCGCGGCGTTTGTTGGCGCCGAACGGCGAGCGGACGTTCACGTTGGCGTCGAATTCCGCGGACGCGCGCGAGCCACGGAGCTGCACGTCGGGGGCTCCGTTGACGCTCAGCGAGACGCGTCCTTCCTTCATGAGCGCAATCCACTGGTCCTGCACGGCGCCGCCGAGCATCGCCGACGCGGCTCCCGTGTTGCTGCCGCTCAGCGACGACGCGGCGCTGGCGATCGCGTCGCGAATCGCACTCATCGCCTCCGATTCGCTCTCCGCGTCGCTGGGCGGTGGCTTGGGGGCGTCGACCCGCGGGGGTGGCGACTCGATGCCGCCGCGCACCGGCTCCGGCTGGGGGAGGGGCTTCACCGGCGCATCCTCCACCGGGCGCTCGCTCCCGCCACCGGGGGCACCACCACCGCGCGGCGGTCGTGTGGGCGCTCCGGCGGGGGGCGTCACCTCACGCACTGGCGCCCCGCCGCCGAGTCCCCCGGCGCCACTGCCGCTCCCCGACGCCGGCGGGTTGATGAGCAGGGCGCTGGCGTCCTCGCGACGCGCGGGGCGCACCGAATCGCCGGAGGCGACCTGCGCCCCCGGCACCGTCGTGACGACCGAGTCGCCACGAGCCGCCGGAACGGTCTGGTCATCGGGGCTGGGGCGCAGGAGGCGCACGCCAAGCCCCGCGGCCACCAGGAGGGTGGCGGCGATGGCGAAGGTCCGCCAGTCGCGCAGCCACTCAGGCGCCGCGGATTGCGGCTGGCGGGGGGTCTCCGCCGTGGCGACGGTCGTGCGCGCGGGTGGCACCTCCTCGCCGGCAAGGCGTGTGGGGGCCGGCGTATGGCGCGGCGCCTCGTCGACCAGCCGCGTCGCCGGGAAGGCGTCACGCGCGGGGTCGCGCGATGAGTCGCGCGCGGGGTCGCGCGAAGCTTCGCGCGCGGGATCGCTCGCCGCCGCCGCCGGGCGCAGCGGGTCGCTCGCCGGCGCAGGCCCCAGTCGCGTCTCGGCGGGGATCGGCGTGCGGCGCGACGGCGGCGTCGCGATGCCGGCCACCGCCTCCAGTTCGTGGCGGAACGCGACGGCGTTCGCGAAGCGATCGTCGCGATGCTTGGCCATCGCCTTGCGGATGATGTCGTCGATGCTCGACGGAACCTCCGCGACCACCGAACTTGCGGCTGGCGGCGGCTCGTTGAGCTGCTTCATCATCAGTCCGTAGTCCGAGTCGGCCTCGAACGCCAGGCGCCCGGTGACGAGCTCGAACAGCACCGCTCCCACGGCGTACAGGTCGGTGCGCCCGTCCACCTCCTCGCCGCGCAGCTGCTCGGGCGCCATGTACATCGGCGTCCCCACGGCGTGCCCCACTTGCGTCTGGCGGGACTTCCCCACGAGGCGGGCGATCCCGAAGTCCATCACCTTCACCGCGCCGTTGCTGGCCAGCATCACGTTGGCCGGCTTGATGTCGCGGTGCACCACCCCCTTGTCGTGGGCGTGGTCGAGGGCGTCGAGCACCGCCGCGCACAGTTCGGCGGCCCGCGGCCAGGCGATGCGCCCGGAGCGCTGCACGATCGCCTCCAGCGTCTCGCCGCGCACGTACTCCATGATCATCAGCAGCGACTCGCCGTGGCGCTCCAGCCCGTGCAGCGTGGCGATGCGCGGATGGTTGAGGCGCGCCAGCGCGACCGCCTCCAGGCGAAAGCGCTCGATGAGCGCTGCGTTGCGCGCGAGTTCGGGCTTGAGGACCTTGATCGCCACCTCGCGGTCGAGCATCTCGTCGACGGCGCGAAAGACGGCCCCCATCCCGCCGTCGCCCAGTCGCTCGACGATGCGGTAGTTGCCGACCGTGGTCCCGATCATTGCGGAATCTCGACGGCGCGCGTCTCCTTCGCGCCGGTGGGCGTGGTCTCGCTCGCCGCCGTCATGGCGAGAATGGCAACCGAGATGTTGTCGTGGCCGCCCGCCTCACGCGCGAGCGTCACGAGGCGATCGCAGGCGACCTGCGGATGCACGTCGCGTGCGGTGGCCAGCAGCACCTCGTCGCCCACCAGGTCGTACAACCCGTCGCTGCACAGCAGGAAGGTGTCCCCCGGGTGCACGGCAAATCCCTGCGGCCACCCGGTGACTTGCACCTCGCGGTGGCTCCCGAGGGCACGCGAGATGACGTTCTTGTCGGGATGATGCCGCGCCTCCTCGCGCGAGATCACGCCGCGCCTGACGAGTTCCATCACCGCCGAGTGATCCTCGGTCATGAGGAAGATCTCGCCGCCACGAATGAGGTAGAGGCGCGAGTCGCCGACATGTGCGCTGTAGGCCAGCCCGCCCCGCAGCACCAGCGCGGTACACGTCGTCCCCATCCCCTTGAGCTTGTGGTTGCGATCCGACGAGTCGAAGATGGCGCGATTGGCCGCCTGCAGCGCCTTGGGGAGCGTCACCAGCGGATCGCCCTCATCACCCTCGAAGCGCTTCACGATCGTCTCCACCGCCAGGCGTGAGGCGATCTCCCCGGCCTCGTGCCCGCCCATGCCGTCGCACACCACCGCGAGCACGCCGCGCCGAGCCGTCTCGTCAGGCGTGGTGGGGCGAATGATGCGCAGGAAGTCCTCGTTGATCTCGCGCACGCACCCGGGGTCGGTGGCGATCCCGGCCTCGATGCGCAGCTCGGGCGCGTTCGCGCCATCGCCGAGACGTGACAACTCGGTCGTGGGGCGAACGCTCCCCGCGCTGGGCGGCGTGGCGGAGGCGGGGCGGGAGAACAGCCGATCCAGGAATGACATCACGACCTCGGGTAGAATCGTCGGGTGAATCCGCCTGCGTGCCCATCGTCCGCGCAGCGACCGCGGGCGGTGCGACCAGGCGACCTGCTACCGGCGTCGACAGCCGCTGAGGCTCTCGACCGTTTCCTGCATCCCCTCTTCCAGCCGCAACGGGCGCCGGAGGTCGTCACATCCCTCGCGCCGCAGCATCAGCTGCACCTCGGTGCCGATCGGCGCCGTGAGCGTGTACGGCGTGACGCCGACTCGCACGTCGTTGATGTAGACGTCGGCCGTCCCCTCCAACACGCGGATGATCAGCGGTCGGCGGCTCACCGAATCGGCGAGCGAGACGCGATCGCGCCCCTCCGGCCCGATGCCAGCGCTCGCGCCGAGCGCCGGTGGCGCGTCGTGCGATGCGGGGTCGCGTGGCTCGCGCGGCTCGTCGGTTGCTGGCGGCAAGTCGTCCACGCGCGCCGGTCGCCCTCCCAGTGTCGACGTGCCGCCGCCAGACGCAGCTGACGGGGGGACGTCTGGTGCGCGCAGGCTCCAGGCAAAGAAGGCGACGGCGATCACCGCCAGCGTGGCCGAGAGCGCGAGGCGCCACTGGCGGGCGATCGTCGTGGCCACCTCGCCGCTCGTGCGCAGGAGGTCGTACGACGCATGGGCGCCTCCCCAACGGCTTCTCCCCTGACTGCAGCGCGCGCAGGTCGGTGAGCAGCGCCTCGGCGGTGGCGTACCGATCCTCGAGGCGGACCTTGAGGCAGCGTCCGATGATGCGGTCGACGTCGCGCGGCAGCTCGGGACGCAGCGTCGACGCCGGGGTGTACTCGCCGCGCATGATGCGCTCGCCCACGAATCCCGGGGCCGCGCCGTCGAACGGCGGGCGCCCGGTGAGCAGCTCATACAGCACGATGCCTAACGCCCAGAGGTCCGACCGCGGCTCGGCACGCCCGGTGCGCAGCTGCTCGGGGGCGAGCGACATCAGCGTCCCCACCACGTTGCCGGTACTCGTCAGGCGGGGCGACCCGTCGCCCACGGCGATCCCGAAGTCGAGGAGCTTCACCGCCCCCAGCGTATCGACCTTGACGTTGGTCGTCTTGAGGTCGCGGTGCACGATCCCGCGCTGGTGGATGTAGCCCACCGCGTCGGTGAGGGCGGCGAAGATGCGGAGGGCATCCTGCACGGGAAACGGCCCCCGCGTGCGGATGAGCTGCTCGAGCGTGTCGCCGTCCACGTACTCCATCACGAGGCACGGGGCGCCGTTCACCTCGAGGAACTCGTACATCGCGGCGATGGAGGGGTGGGAGAGCGCCTGGAGGATGCGCGCCTCGTTGCGAAAGCGCTCCAGCGCGCGCGGCGTCGTCCCACCCCCCGTCATCACCTTGGCCGCCGCCACCTTGCCGGTGGCGCGATGGCTCACCCGGTACACCGTCCCCATGCCGCCGGCCCCCACATGGTCGATCACCCGGTAGGGGCCGATCGAACTGTGCATGGGGAGGCCGGCGGACATGGGGCGGGTCGGAAGGAAGTTGCGGCTGTCGGGACTACTTGCCCGTCGGGTCGCCGATGCGCAGCAGCTCCATGCCGTAGCGGATCGGGATGGCGAAGGAGATCTGCGCGTCGCCGCTCTTGCCGGCGAAGTAGATCCCGATCACGCTCCCCGTCGCGTCGAACATCGGGCCACCGCTGTTGCCACCACCGGTCGAGTTGATCGTGAGCTGGTACGTGTCGCCGCTCGGCGCGAAGGTCATGAAGCCGTCGCGGACTTCGGCGTCGGCCGCGCGCAGGATCTTGCCGATGTTGCCGGTCGAGAGCGTGGGCTCGGGGAGCACGCGCTGCTGCGACTCGCGGTTGAACATGTCACGCGACTTGATGACGGTGAGCACTTCCTCGGAGATGCCGGGGTAGCCCATCACCGTGACCGCATCGCCCTGGCGCGTCTTGTCGTACGTGTCGGACATGTTGACGTACTGCAGCGTCGGCGGCGCATCGACCTTGATGAGGGCCACGTCGTGGCGCTGCGAGGGGCGCACGTTGCTCGCCTCGAACGGCGTGGGATCCTTCGGGAAGCGCACCATCAGGTACTCGACGCGCGCCTGGAAGTCGCCGATGTCTCCCTTGGGGCCGGCCTGCTTGGTCTCCGACGGAATCCACTGCTGCGGCGGGCGCGTGAGCACCGGCTGCCCCGACTCGTCGAGCAGCGCGCCGCCGGTGCGCGGATTGATGACCGGCCCCACGTCGTCCTGCGAGTCGAAGCGATACCAGGTCTGCCAGTTGTAGGCCACGTGCCGGTTGGTGATGATGAAGCCGTTCGACGTGACCACGAAGCCCGAGCCGCGCGAGCTGACGCCGATGGGACGCCCCGAGTTGGCATCGAGCGTGAGCGCCGGCTCGATCGCGTTGTCGACCTGCACGTACGCCGGGATCATCTGGCGCCCGTTGTCCATGATCGGGCGCACGCGCCCGTCCGTTCCCCTGTAGCGGTTGGCAATGAGGCGGTGGTACACCTGCCCGCCCGTGCCGCGATACGTGAGCTTCCACGAGAAGTCGACCTGCACGACCGCCGCGCCGAACTTGGCGGCGATCTCCGACGGTTGCAGCTGCTTGGACAGCTCACCGGCACGCCCGAGCTTGTCGTCGAGCGCGGCCAGCCCCGACTGCTGCACCTTGGCCAGCGAGTCCTTGGCGGCCGCGAGCTGGGCCGCCGCGATGCGCGCCTTGTCGTCGCTGCTCTTCTTGGCGTACGCCGCCCCCGCCACCACGAGCAGGAGCGCCGCCGCCCCGACCATCATGGAGTTGCGGTTGGACTTGGTCTTGGTCTCGCCGATCATGCGCTCGACCGTCGCCTTGCCGATGGCGTTAGGCGCCGGCGCCGAGGCGCTGCCACCCGACGACGCATGGCTCCCGCCGTGCGAGGCCGCGCTGGTGCTGCTCACGCGCGTCTCGGCCACCCCCTGCACCGTCGCCCCCACCGGCCCGGCGACGCCCAGCCGCGTCGCCTTGACGTAGATCGCCGGGAGCGGGTCGAGGTCGAACTGCAGCTCCGGGCCACCGGCACCGAGCTGGATCACGTCACCCGGCTGCAACGGCATCTCGCCAACGACGCGCAGCTTGTTGAGGAAGGTCCCGTTGCGCGAGTTGAGGTCCTGCAGCTTGAAGCGGTACGGATCGGCCGCATCCTTCGAGATGCGCGCGTGCTGGCGCCCCACGAGGTCGTCCTTCTCGGGGTCGAAGCGGATGGTCGAGTTGGGGTCGCGGCCGATCGTGAGCTCGGCGAACTGCGGCAACGGGAACTCCTCCAGCTGCGAAGCCTTGGAGCCCTTGAGGTGGCGAAGGATGACGCGTTCCATGGTGAAGTCTCCTGGGGAGTTCCGGGGGAGTTTCCGGGGTCGTGTACTGCAGGTGCTCTCCAGGACACGCGCAGGGCCGTCCCAGAACGGCTCATGGCGTTCTGGGGAAGACGGGAAGACGGGAAGACGAGAAGACGAGAAGACGAGTTCGACTGCTACGGCGCCGAGTCCTGCGCCCGAGGGTCGTTATCTCGTCTTCCCGTCTTCCCGTCTTCCCGTCTTCCTCCCTAACTCGCCGGCTTCGCCTCCGCTTTCCGCCGCCATGACGCGGCCTCGCCCTTCGCTCCGGCCAACTCCAATACCTCGGCCAGGCGCTCGGCGGTCTTGCGGGTGGGCTCGGCGTCGGCGCCGCGGGCCGCCAGGAGCGTGGCGTAGGCCCGCCGCAGCATCGCCTCCCCCTCGGCGCGGCGCCCCGTCTTTCCCAGGTGGTGCCCCAGCACCGACTCGGACGAGGCGATGGCCCAGTGCTCGGGGGGGAGGTACTTGCGGCGCAGCGCCAGCGACGCGCGCAGGGCGCTGTCGGCGCCGGCGACGTTCTGCAGCGCCCCCCGGGCAATGCCCAGGTACTGCAGCGCCACCGCCGACTGCGGGTGGCTCTCGTGCATCTGGCCGCCGATCTGCTGCACCACCTCGCGCGCGGCCTGCTCCGCCCCGATCCAGTCCTTGGCGCTGAGGCGAATGCCGGCCAGCATCGCGACCACGCGCAGGTACTCGGGGTGCGCCGCGCCCACGGTGCCGCGCAGCACGTCCATCGAGAGGCGCGCCACCGAGTCGGCCTCCGCCAGGCGCCGCTGCGATTCATAGATGCCGGCCAGGTTGCGCAGCGTGCTGCCGTACGGCACCGAACGCCGGCCGCGTACCCGCGCTTCGGCCTCCGTGGCCTCGAGCGCCAGCGACTCCGCGCGCGCCATGTCGCCCATGTACTGGTACGACACGGCCAGGTTGTTGAGCGTATACGGGAGTGCGCCTAACGACGCCGAGTCGGTGCTCACCCGGCGGAGGGCCACCGACTGCAGCTTGTACTTCATCGCCTCCTCGAGCCGCCCCTGCTGCTCGACGTATCGCGCCACGTTGTCGTACGCGGTGGCCAGTTCGCTGTTGCTGCGCGGGGCGATGCCTTCCTGGATGACGAGCACCTCGCGCGCGATGCGCTCGGCCTCGGCGAAGTCGCCGCGCGCCTCCGACAGTGCCGCCAGGTACGACAGCGACATGCTGGTGCGTTGGTCCAGCCGGCCGTGTTCGCGCTGGCGCAGTGCCACGGCGCGCTCCATGTGCGCCTGTGCGGAGTCGTACAGCGCCAGCTCGTAGTACGTCTGGCCCAGCGTGTGCCGAATCTGCGCCTCCACCTCGGGCGCCAGTCGCTGGCGGTCGATGTCGCGCGCCGCTTGCGACAGCACCTGCGCCACCGTGACCTCGCGCCCCGCGTTCCCCGGGTCGACGGCAGCGAGCATGGTGGAGAGGAAGTTGTTCACCTGCGCCACCTTGGCGCGCTCCACCTCGGCCACGCGCGCCTGCCGCGTGGCGCCGATGACACCGCCGACGAGCGAGGCGATCACCACGACGCCACCCATGACCTCCACGCGCCGGCGCCGCACGAACTTCCCCAGGCGATAGCCCACCCGGTCGCGTTGCGCCGAGACGGGGAGCCCGTCGAGGTGACGGCGCAGGTCTTCGGAGAGCTGGTCGGCCGATCCGTACCGACGCTGCGGTTCCTTGCGCAGCGCCTGCAGGACGATCGCGTCCAGGTCGCCGGCAAGCCGACGTTTGAGTCGTGCCGCGTCGCCGTCACCGATCGTCGCCGCCTCTCGCGCGGTCACCAGCGAGGAGGGGAGCGGGGGCGGGGCGTCGCAGATCATCGCCTGCATCTCGGCGAAGAGCTTGCCGTCGAAGATGAAGGGGCGCTGGCCGGCGAGCAGCTCGCAGGCGATGACCCCTAACGAGTAGAGGTCGCTGGGGGTGGCGACGGGGAGGCCCCGGACCTGCTCGGGGCTGGCGTAGTCGGGGGTGAAGGCGTGCAGCCCGCCCTGGGTGGGGGGAGCTGGTCAGGGCCCTCGCCCTCGCGCAGGAGGCGGGCGATGCCGAAGTCGAGGAGCTTGACGGTGCCGTCGGGGGTGACGAGGATGTTCCCCGGCTTGAGGTCGCGGTGGACGACGAGGTTCAGGTGGGCGTGCTGGACGGCGCCGCAGACCTGGCGCAGGAGCTGGACGCGGGCGGCGACGTCGAGGCGGCGCTGGGCGGCGTAGGTGGTGATGGGGAGCCCGTCGACGAACTCCATGACGATGTAGGGCTGCCCGTCGGGCGTGACGCCGCCATCGAGGAGGGCGGCGATGTTCTTGTGATTGAGGTTGGCGAGGATCTGGCGCTCGTAGCGGAAGCGGCGGATGGCGAGGTCGCCCTCGAGGCCGCGGCGGAGGAACTTGAGGGCGACGCGTTTCTGGAACTGGTCGTCGGCGCGGACGCCTTCGTAGACCGCCCCCATCCCGCCGTAGCCGATCAGGCGCGTGATTTCGTACGCCCCGATCCGCGTCCCTAGCGGTGCCTCGTCGTCGTGCTCGCGCATCGCCGACGCCAGCGACGCCCCCGCTGGGCGCTCCCACGTGTCGCCGCCACGGTCGAGCGCCGCCAGCAGGCTCTCGACCTCGAAGCGCAGCGTGATGTCGCCACCGCACGCACGCATGAGATAGGGGATGCGCTCCTCGGTGGCCATCTCCAGCGCCGCGTCGAACAGCTCGCGAATGCGCACGAGGCGCGTCGGGGTGATCTCGGGTCGCGACGTCATCTCACCCCTTCGCCCGCCAGCGCCTGGCGTCGTCGGTGCGCCCCAGCTTCTCCATCAGCTCCGCCAGGCGCACGGCGACGCGTTTGGTGGGGGCGGCGTCGGCGCCGCGCAACTGCGCCATCCGCTCGTACGCGGCGCGCAGGATCCGCTCGGCCTCGGCGTTGCGCCCCACGCGCCCCAGATGGTAGCCGTACACGGCTTCGGCGTTGGGGATGAGCCAGTGGTCGGCGGGGAGGAACTTGCGGCGCAGTTCGAGGGCGCGTGCGAGCGCCGAGTCGGCGGCGGCAAACTGGTGCAGCGAGTCGAGCGCGAGCCCCAGCGCCTGCATCGTGGTCGCGGCGGAAGGCTCCCCTTCGTGCAACCCCTTGCCGATCTGCGCGGCCACCTCGCGCGCGTAGGTGATCGTCCCCTCCATGTCGTTGGCGCTGTAGCGCAGCTGCGCGAGCATCGAGACGGTGCGCAGGTAGTCGGCGTGCGTGGGGCCTAACGCGGCGCGCAGGATGCGCAGCGACTCGCGCATGAGCGAATCGGCGCCGGCGCGGTCGCCCATGTCGTCGCGCAACGAGGCGTAGGCGCGCATGATGTTCCCGGCGTACACCGACTCGGGGCCGCGGATGCGCCGCTCCACGGCCAGTGCCTCGCGCATGAGCGAGTCGGCGCGGGCATGCTCGCCCTTGTACTCGTACGAGACGGCCAGGTTGTTGAGGGCGTAGGGGAGGGTGCTCATCGACGCCGAGTCGCCCTCGACGCGGCGAATGCCGATCGACTCCAGCTTGATCGCCATGGCTTCGTCGAGCCGTCCGCGCTGCTCCACCATGCGCGCCAGGTTGTCGAGTGCGGTGGCCAGCGCCGCCGCGTTCTGCTGCCCGCGGGGCATGCGGCGCTGGTGGTCCACGTCCACACGCGCCAGCGACTCGGCCACGGCAAACTCCGACCGGGCCTCGGCGAGGTTGACGCGCGTGGAGAACGACTGCGCCGTGCGCTGGTCAAGCTCTCCGTAGCGTCCGCGGCGCAGCGCGTAGGCGCGCTCCACGTGCGTCGACGCCGAGTCGTACATCGCGAGCCCGTAGAACGTCTGGCCGATCGTCTGGCGCAGCTCGGCCTCGATCTCGGGGTCGAGCGCCTGCCCGCCGATGTCGGCGGCGGCCTGCGTGAGCACCTGCGCGACCGTGACGTCGCGCCCGCTGTAGCCGGGATCGACCGCCGAGAGCATGGTGGCCAGGAACTCGTTCACCTGCTCCATCTTGCCGCGCTCGAGCTGGGCGCGGCGCGCCTGACGAGTCGTGGCGACGATCCCGCCCACCAGCGAGGCGACGACGAGCAGGCCGGCGGCGACTTCCACGCGGCGACGCCGCAGGAACTTGCGCGTGCGATAGCCCAGCGTGTCGCGCCGCGCCGTGACCGGGAGTCCCTCGAGGTAGCGGCGCAGGTCCTCGCCCAGCTGCTCTGCCGACCCGTAGCGGCGCTCGGGTTCCTTGCGCAGCGCCTGCAGGACGATGGCGTCCAGGTCGCCGGCAAGCCGCCGTTGGAGCCGTGTCGCATCGCCTTCGCCCATGCTCGCCGCGCTCGCGCTGGTCACCAGCGTCGATGGCGCCGGCGCCGGGGCCAGCGCGATCATCGCCTGCATCTCGGCGAAGAGCTTGCCGTCGAAGTCGAAGGGGCGCTGGCCGGCGAGCAGTTCGCAGGCGATGACCCCTAACGAGTAGAGGTCGCTGGGGGTGGCGACGGGGAGGCCGCGGACCTGTTCGGGGCTGGCGTAGTCGGGGGTGAAGGCGTGCAGCCCGCCCTGGGTGGGGGGGAGCTGGTCAGGGCCCTCGCCCTCGCGCAGGAGGCGGGCGATGCCGAAGTCGAGGAGCTTGACGGTGCCGTCGGGGGTGACGAGGATGTTCCCCGGCTTGAGGTCGCGGTGGACGACGAGGTTCTGGTGGGCGTGCTGGACGGCGCCGCAGACCTGGCGCAGGAGCTGGACGCGGGCGGTGACGTCGAGGCGGCGCTGGGCGGCGTAGGTGGTGATGGGGAGCCCGTCGACGAACTCCATGACGATGTAGGGCTGCCCGTCGGGCGTGACGCCGCCATCGAGGAGGGCGGCGATGTTCTTGTGATTGAGGTTGGCGAGGATCTGGCGTTCGTAGCGGAAGCGGCGGATGGCGAGGTCGCCCTCGAGGCCGCGGCGGAGGAACTTGAGGGCGACGCGTTTCTGGAACTGGTCGTCGGCGCGGACCCCCTCGTAGACCGCTCCCATGCCGCCGTAGCCAATCAGGCGCGTGATGGCATACGCCCCGATCCGCCTCCCGATGGCGGCGTCCTCGTCGTGCTGCGCCGCCACGTCGGCCAGCGACGCCCCCAGCGATCGTTCCCAGGTGGCCCCGCCGCGATCGAGCGCGGCCAGCAGGCTGGCCACCTCGCCCTGCAAGGTGTCGTCGCCCGCACACGCCCGCGCCAGGTACGGCGCGCGCTCCTCCGTCGCCAACTCCAGCGCCGCGTCGAACAGCTCGCGGATGCGAAGCAGGCGTGCTGGCGTGATCGGCGCACCCCCCTCCTGGCTCACGCGCCGTCCATCTCCCGCTGCAGGAAGGCGCGGGCAAAGGTCCAGTCACGCTTGACCGTCGCCGGGGAGATGCCTAACGACTCGGCGGTCTGCTCGATGTCCAGCCCCCCGAAGTAGCGCAGCTCCACCACGCGCGCCTGGCGCGGGTCGAGCGCGGCCAGCTTCACCAGCGCGTCGTCGAGCGCGATGAGGTCGACCGAGCGCTGCGGCGCTTCGGCCACCGACTCGTCGAGCGTGACCCGCTCTCCCCCTTCGCGCTTGGTCGCCCGCTTCCGCCGCGCATGATCCACCAGGATCCGTCGCATCGCCTGGGCGGCGATCCCGAAGAAGTGCGACCGGTTCTGCCACGACGCGTTGCGCTGGTCCACGAGCCGCATGTAGGCCTCATGCACCAGGGCCGTGGGCTGCAGCGTGTGATCGGTGCGCTCGCCACGCATGTAGTGGACGGCCAGGTCGTGCAGCTCGGCGTACACCAGCGGCACCAGGGCGTCGGCCGCCCCGTCGCGCCCCTGCTGCAAGTCCAGGAGGAGGCGGGTGACGTCGGATTTCGGGGCGGGGGGGACGCCCGAGCCATCGGGCGAATCGGGGGAGGCGGGAGCGGACATCGCGGCGCGGGGCGGGAAGAATGGGACGCGCTCTATGCTTGGGCACGATTCAGGCCAGCGGGACCATATCCTCTGGTTCGGCTCGCCAATAGGCAATGCGCAGAAGTGAGGCGGCGCGGCTCACGGCGAACGATCGGGAGGGGGCGTGAGCCGATTCGGCGCGCCGCCGCGCGTGTCCAGGTGAAGGCCCCACGAAGACCCCCGGAATTCCGCCGGGGGCGACCTCGCCAGCGGCGCGACGGCTGCCGCACACCTCTCCACACCCTCGCGTACCCTCCCATGCCCGCTCATCGCGCCATTCCGTTTGCGGCTCTCGCCGCGCTCGCGCTCCTCGCCCTCCCGGCCGCGTCGCACGCCCAGTCGGCGCAGCGCTACTCCGTGCAGGCGTCGGGGATCTTCGTCGGCACCTTCGGCGAAGCGTACGATGGACTCAAGGACGGCGCCGGGATCGAGGCGCAGTTCCGCATCACCCCCGGCGCCTGGTCGTACGGCTTCGGCCTGCAGGGCTCCTCGCACAAGTTCGACGACACCTCCCTGGGGAGCGAGAGCGTCACCCTCGCCGGCATCTTCTTCGAGCCGCGCCGAGTGATCGACGTCGGCAGCTCGCAGTTTGCGCCCTACGTGTCGGCGCGCGTGGCCTTCCTGCAGCAGTCGCTGGACGTCGACGTCAACGGCACCACGATCTCCGCCAGCGCCTCCGGCGCCCAGCTCAACGGCGGGGGCGGTGTCCTCGTGCGCCTCTCGCCGCGCGTCAACCTGGACCTCGGTGCCACCTACGGGCTGATCAACTTCAGCGACGTGGAAGTCGATGTCGCCGGCCTCGGCAAGACGAAGGTCGAGGGGACCAGTGGCAACGGGAGCAACCTGGTGCTGCGCGCGGGGTTGGCGATCGGTCTCAAGTAGGAAGGCGGGACGACGGAGAGATCGGAGGGCGAACGCGGTCCCCAGGGCGCCGCACTCGGCGCCACGGAGCGACGTCTCGCCCACCCATCTCCCCGTCTGGTCGCCTTCTTTTCTGTCTAGCGAGCCCGTCCCACCCCGGGTAGACTTTCGGAACTCTCCCGCCCGAGCCGCAGCGCCGCCCCCGAGCCCTTCCTTCCTTCGGCGGCCGCGGCCCGCTCGCCCCGGTGTCCGTATTGCCCACTCCGCAGGGACCATCGACCGCAGCTACGGCGCCCCATGGTCCGCCGGGCTTCTGGCGTCTCGATTCCGCGCTCGTGGTCGCGTATGCGGTCTTCTACAGCATCGTGGTGGCGCTGCAGCCGAACCCCGCCGAGACGGAGTTCGAGACCGCGGGCTTCCTCCCCCTGTACTTCGCGGCAGGGCTGGGCGTGTTGGCCGGTTCGTTCAGCGGGGGCCTCTCCCGGCGTGAGGTCCATGGTTGGCGATTCGTCTCCCTGGGGTGGCTCTGCTCGGCCTTGGGGGCGGTGGGCTACCTGCTTCCACCGACCACGCTCGGCGTCATCGCCGCCGACGTCCTCTATCGCAGCTACTATCCGCTGCTCGTCTGCGGCTTTCTGCTGCTGGCGGTGCTGCCGGCCGTGCGGGAGGTGCGTCGCCGGCTCTGGCTCGATGTCGCCATCGTCGTCCTCGCTGCCCTCACGCTGAGCTGGTACTTCGTCTGGGGGGACGAGGTGGTCCGGCGGTACCTCGTCCAGCAGGCACTGGTCGACGGCATCGTCCCCTTCGGCGAAGTGGCGGTGCTCATCGCGGCGGGGATCGCCCTCGTGCGCCCCGGCGACGGTGCGCTGCGTCGCCCGCTGGAGTTGTTGGGCGTGGGGGCGTTGGCGGCGTCGCTGGGCGACCTGTTGCTCGTCCGCTCCGATGCCATTGGGAACGCCCAGTTGCGCGCGACGGGCGACGTCATCCTCGCCGTGAGCGCGGCGCTCTTCACGATCGCCGGACTCGCGGTGCGGCGTGCGGCGCCGCGATCGGGGCGCCGCACGGCACCGCTCCTCCCCTACGCGGCCATCGCCACCGTCGGGGCCTTGATCATCTTCGAGACGATATGGGGAGGCGAAGCCAGCCGCTCCGTGCGCGGCCTCCTGCTGGGCGCCGTGATCCTGACGGCGCTGGTGATTGCCCGCTCGCTGATTGCCGAGCGCGAGGCGCGCGCGCAGGCGGCGGCCCGTGTGGCGCAGGACGCTCGCTTTCGCGCCCTGGTGCAACGCAGTGGCGAGGCGCTGCTTCTCGTCGATGCCGACGGCATCGTGCGGTGGGCCAGCGAGTCGGCGACGCGCGTCTTTGGCGTCGACGCAGACGCCGTGGTGGGGGAGCGTCTGGCGGGGCTCGGTGCGGCCGCCGATTCGCCGCTCGTGCGCGCGCTCGAGCGACCGGAGGATGGAGCGATGGTGCAATGGGACGCGCTCGTCGGTGACGTCCGGCGCACCTTCGAGACCGTGGTGTCCGACCGACGAGGCGATCCGCTCGTGGGAGGCCTCATCCTCACCACGCGCGACGCCAGCGAGCGCATCCAGCTCGAACGGCGGTTGTTGCAGTCGCAGAAGCTCGACGCCCTCGGCCTGCTGGCCGGCGGGGTGGCACACGACTTCAACAACCTGCTCGCCGCCATTCGCGCCAACGCCGACCTGGTGGCGAGTTCACCGCAGGAGGATCCCACCCCGGAGATCGCCGAGATCCAGCGCGCGACCGAGCGTGGGGCGGCGCTCTGCCGTCAGCTGCTCGCGTTCGGGCGACCGGACAAGGGGGAGAGCACCGTCTTCCCGCTGTCGACCGTGCTGCGCCACGTCCTGCCGATGCTGCGCCGCGTGCTGCCCAGCACCATCTCGCTCGAGCTGTCGGTCCCCGATGACGCCACGACCGTCCACGCCGATCGCTCGCAGGTGGAGGTCGCGATGCTCAACCTGGTGATGAATGCGCGCGATGCCATCCAGGGGGCGGGGACGATCCGCATCGTGCTCACGCGCCGTACGCTGCAGGCGGCCGACGAGGCCTCGCGCGAGGGCGTTGCGCCTGGCGACTACCTCGCGTTGCAGGTGACGGACAGCGGTGCGGGCATGGATGCCGCCACCATGGCGCGCGTCTTCGAGCCGTTCTTCACCACCAAGGGGATGGGCGGCTCGGGGCTTGGCCTGGCCATGGTCTACGGCCTGATGAAGGGGATGGGGGGGCAGGCCCAGGTGCGCTCGACCCCCGGCGCCGGCACGGAGGTGACGCTCCTCTTCCCGTTTGCCGACGTCCCGGTCGTCGACCGGGAGCGCGAGCGGGGGGCCCCCCCGGGTGGGATGGGCGCGGGACGGATCCTGGTGGTGGACGACGAGCCGTCGTTGCGCGACGTGGTCAACAAGTGGCTCTCGCGCGCTGGCTTCGAGGTCCTGGTCGCCGCCGACGGGATCGCGGCACTTGAATTGCTCGAGCGCGAAGGATGGCGCGTGGATGCGATGATCTCCGACATCAGCATGCCGCGACTGAACGGCCTTGCCCTCGTCGCGCGCGTCCGCGCGGGCCTCCCGCAGCTGCCCATCATCCTCATGTCGGGCTTCGAGCCGGTCGCGGTCGACGCCGACTCCGTGGTCCCGCCGGACGTCGTGCGGCTGCAGAAACCCTTCCCGCTCGAGGTCCTGCTTCCGCTCTTGCACGACCTGCGGGGGAGCGCCGTTCCCTGACGCCGGCGGCGTGCCGCCCGCCCTCGCCATTTCCGCGCGCCCTGCTGGCGCACCCCCCACGCGCCCTGCCGGCGCACGCGCTTCGGGCGCTTAGGGCGCCGAGCTGCGCTTCCAGCGAATCTCGCGCGCCTGGTCCAGGTCCTCGAGGAACATCTGCTCGGCCTGCGCGCCTAACGTGGCGTCTTCGATCACCGCGTCGAGCTCGAAGTTGATGGCCACCCCCAGCAGGTTGAAGTCGGTCGACCCCACCCGCACCCAGCGCCCGTCGACCACGTTCGTCTTGGCGTGCATCATCTCGCCGCGCCACTCCCAGATGCGCACCCCGTGCTTGAACAGGCGGGTGTAGAACGGCGCGATGATCGTGCGCAGCCAGGGGTGGTCATAGCGCGAGGGGACGAGGACGCGCACGTCGACGCCGTCGCGCGCCGCACCGGCCAGCGCCTCGACCATCCCCAGCGACGGGGCGAAGTAGGCGCTGGCGATCCAGATCGTGCGCTCCGCGCCTAACGCCTGCATCTGCAGCGCCCGCGACACGCGCATGCGCCCCGGCTCCCCCTCGATGATCCCCACCAGCGACGGCGGGTCCACCTGCGGGTCGAGGTGCGAGGCGCTGGGACGGCGGATCAGGCGGATCCCCTTGGGGCGCCCCTCGTGCGCGCGCGCCCACATGCGCTCGAACGAGTCGACCATGTCCACCGCCGCGGGGCCGGCAATGCGCACCGCCGTATCGCGCCACGGCGCGCTCCGGCGCCGCAACACCCCGCGCTTCCACTCCTTCCCGATCCCGATCCCGCCGGTCACCGCGATGGCGCCGTCGGCCACTACCAGCTTGCGATGGTCGCGCGGGAGGATGCCGCCCCACGCCCGGAAGCCGGGCGGCGAGAACAGCTGCACCTGCACGCCGAAGCGTGTCATCTCGCGGAAGAAGGCGCGCGGCGTCCCCATGCGCCCCACCCAGTCCACGAGCACGCGCACCTGCACCCCGCGCATCGCCGCGTCGATCAGCGCATCGCGAAAGCGGCGCCCCACCTCGTCGTCGCGAAAGATGTAGCCCTCGAAATCCACGCGGGTCGTCGCCCCGTCGATCGCGGCGATCATGGCATCGAAGGTCGCCGGGCCGTCCTGCAGCAGGTGCACGCGGTTGTCCGCCGACACGTCGGCGGCGGCGATGCGCCAGAGCCCGCGCGCGAAGGTGCGGGTGCGCTGCGCGGTGGGGAGGAGCGGGGCGGGGCTCACGGTCGGCGGGAGCGGCTCGAGCTCCAACGGCTCCGGGATTCCGTCCGGCTGCGGCGGCACCGCGAGCGGCGTGTACGGCACGAGGGCATGTGCCAGCTCGGCCCCGTCGCCACGCGCCCGCGCAACGGCGGGGGCCTCCGCGTCGCCGCGGGGGACGACGTCGCCCCCGTCCAGCGGGTCGCTCACCGCTCGAACTCGCGCGCCATCCCCTGGCGCAGCGCGACCCGCGCCAGGAGTGCACCGATCGACAGCGTGAGCGCCACCATCAGCATCATGAAGCCGGTCTGGATCGCCCGGTTGACGTTCTGGTCCACCAACGATCCAAAGCTGAGGAAGCCGATCGTCCCCGGGACCAGGAGCACCGTCGCCGGCTGCTGCAAGACGGCGTACGGCAGTCGCAGGCGACGCGCCAGGAGGATGCTCGCCGCCGTCGCCGTGAACGCCCCCACGAACGCCCCCGCATTGGAGCCGAGCCACTTGCCGCCGCCAAAGGCCGCGAGCGAGGTGATCACGCAGATCAGCGTGATCCACAGCGCGTCCTTTCGGCGCGCGTTGAACAGGTGCGTCATCGCCAGCCCCGCCACGAGCGGCGAGAGAATGCGCACCCACGCCGGCAGGTTGGTCGCGGCCGGGAGGATGAGGCGCGCCTTCACGTCCGACGCGACCGCCTGCTGCCCCACCACCACCCCAACGATCAGGAGCAGCAACGTCACCACCCCCGCCAAGAAGCGCCCCGACCCCGCCGTCCAGTGCCCCTGCGCCAGCTCGCTCATCGACACCGTCAGGCGCCACCCGGGGAGGAGGATCACCAGCGACGCCACCAGCACCGGGACCGGGCGGATATCGGCGATGTTGAGCCGGTCGAAGCCGAACGCCGCCCCTGACGCGATCGCCGCCAGCAGCACCGTCGCCAGCGGGACCAGCGACTCGCGGCCGGCCACCAGGTGCAAGACCGCCCCCACCAGCGCCCCCAGGAGCGCCACCAGCCCCAACTCCGTGAGGTCGGCGCGCAGCAGGAGCGCCGCCGACGCACTCAGGAGTGCGCTGGCCAGCGTGTCGAGCACGATGCTCGACTTCGAGCGCCAGGCCAGCAACGTCGTCAGCCGCTCGGCCGCGTCGCGCGGGGTGATCTCGTTGCGGGCTACCCGCTCCAGCACCCGATGCAGCGCCACGGCCCGCGTGAGGTCGGGCGACGACGCATGCACGCGGATCACCTCGGTCCAGCGGCGCCCCTCCTTGGCCAGCGTGATGAAGATCGCCGTCGCCGTCGCCGTGCAGTCGGCGGTGAAGCCGAGCCGGCGCGCCAGGTACTCGAGCCCCTCCTCGGTCCGCGCCGGGATCTCGTCCACGGCCGCGTACGCCCGCGCCGCGAGGCTGATGAACAGCACCGCGTCCTCGACCGTCGTCGGGGCCTGCGAGGGGGGGGCCTCGTAGAGCGCCGTCAACGACAGCGACTGGGTCGGGTCTTCGGCAGTGACCGAGGCGCTCATGGCTGGAGAGGGGGGATTCGCACCGTAAGTTGTCACCGACGTCGGGCGAAGGGGATCGCAAAGCACGAATCGCGCGCATCTTTTCCCCGTCGCCGGGCGTAGAGCCCGCCGTACGCGCGCGGTTTCCGTGCGTCGCGCGCGCACCTCCCGCATCCAGCGACTTGCGACGCCCCCCATGCACGGGCGATATACCCTCCCATGCTTTCAATCGACCTGACCGGCAAGCGCGCCCTCGTGGCTGGCGTTGCCGACGACAACGGCTTCGGCTTCGCGATCGCCAAGGCCCTGGCCGAAGCAGGCGCCAAAGTCTGCGTGGCCACCTGGCCCCCGGCGCTCAACATCTTCCGCAACCTGATCGACCGCGGAAAGATGGACGATTCCCGCCGCCTCTCGAACGGCGAGCTCCTCCAGTTCGAGCGCATCTACCCGCTCGATGCCGCCTACGACACCCTCGACGACGCCCCCGAGGACGTCCGGACGAGCAAGCGCTACAAGGAAGTCGGCGACTTCTCGATCGCCGGCATGGCCGCCAGCCTCGAGCGCGACTTCGGCCCTCATGGGGTCGACGTCGTCGTGCACTCGCTGGCCAACGGCCCCGAGGTGCGGAAGCTCCTCGTCGACACCTCGCGGGCCGGCTACCTCGCCGCCGTCGGGGTGAGCGCCTACTCGCTCGTCTCCATGGTGCGCACCCTCGGCCCCCTCATGAGCCCGGGGGGCTCCGTCATGTCGCTCTCGTACCTGGCCGCCGAGCGCGTGGTCCGTGGCTACGGCGGTGGGATGGGGACGGCCAAGGCCGCGCTGGAGAGCGACACCCGGACCCTCGCCTTCGAGGCCGGTCGTCGCTGGGGCATTCGCGTCAACACGATCTCGGCCGGTCCGCTCGCCTCGCGCGCGGCCAGCGCCATCGGGATCGTCGAGAAGATGGTGAGCTACTATCGGCTCAATGCCCCGCTCACCGACGATCTCAAGGCGATCGAGGTCGGCTACGCCGCGGCCTTCCTCGCATCACCGCTGGCCAGCGGGATCACCGGCGCCACCGTCTACGTGGACAAGGGCTTCCACGCCATGGGGATGGCGGTCGCCATTCCGCAGTGGATGAAGGACGAGGAGGTGGAGCTCCAGGCCGAGGCCGATGCCAAGGCGGCCGCCGAAGCGCAGGCGGCCGCCGGAACACCGAGCGCGGGCTAGCGCCGTCGAACGGCGGTCGAGTCGGGGACGAAGGTGAAGGGGAGCTGCACCACCTGCTGCACGATCTGCCCCTTTCTCACGGCGGGGACGAACAGCTGATCGCGCAGGGAAAGACGCACCGGCTCCACGAAGCCGGCGTGCGTCGTCGTCACCACGTTGAACGTGTCGAGGTTCACCGTCCCCTTGGCATCGACCACGAACTCGGCGAGCACCTTCCCCGGGACGAGGTTGGTGTACAGCGAGTCGGGATACACGGGGCGCACGATCTTGCTCGAATCGACGCGCGCCTGCTGGTCGACCTGCTCGGCGGTGAAGACCGAGAGCTGCTGCACGAGCGCGGCGATCTCGGCCGCCGCTGAGATCTCGCCCTTCTTCCGCTTCTTGGGGCGGAGTTCGCCCTGCCGCGACCAGAGGATGATCGTCCCGCAGGCGGAGCTCAGCGAGCGGTTCCCCTGGAACTCGGCCGGGACGCTGGCCGCGCCGCTGTAGATCTCGATCCCCTCGAAGCTGCGCGGGTCGACCGAGTCGAGGTCGAACTCGCCCGCGTACAGCGGCGAGCCGTCCATCCAGGTGAGCGGGGCGCAGCGGGCGCCGCGGAAGCGCACGCTGGTGTTGAAGCCGCGCGTGTCGATGCGAACGCCGGGGATCATGCGGAACAGGTCGGTCATGTTGCCGGGGTTCCGCTTCTCCACCTGCTCGCGCGTGATGAAGTGCCCGTGCCCGCGCGACTGGCGCTGGTAGAAGCCGGCCATGCGACCGGTGATCTCGCGCCGCCCCATGATCACCACCGGCTGCAACGCCACCACCACGCGGCGCAGCGTGAACTCCGCGTTGATCGTCGTGCCGGCCAGGACGTTGACCGTCGTCGATTCGGGGAGGAAGCCGATGCGGCGCACGTGGATCGTCATCGGGCCGGCGGTGGCCTTGGCAAAGAGGAACTCGCCGCCGACGCCACTTTCCCCACGAATCGGCGCCCCGGTCACCGAGACCTGTGCTCCCTCCACCGGCGTGCCGGAGGAGTCACGGACCAATCCCTTCACCCCACCGGTCCCCACTTCACCCTGCTGCCCGAACGCCGGCGATGCCGTTAGGCATGCGAGTAGTGCGGATACCACAAAGGCGCGCTGGCGAATGCCAGGGCGCGACGGGCGATTGTACATCACGACAAAACCTCCCCCGCCGAGGGCGGGTGCGCGTGGCATCCTGGGGGTGATGGCCAGCAGGCGACCAGTATCGTACCCTCCAGACGGGATAAATGCACTACCGGCGCCTCCAGTTGCCGGCGGCCGCGTTTCCACCCCGGCTCCGATCGCCCTGCTCGTCACGGAATGCGCACTTCCGGCCCCGCGAAGTCGCCGCCAGGGGGACGGGACGCGCCGAAAGCGCCGTGCGACGCACCGCGCGCGACGTCGACGGGAATGCCGGGGATGCTGGGCGATCGCCCCCCGAGCCAGACCGTGCCAACCGACCGTCGGACGCGTAGGTTATCGCCGCCGACTCGGGGCGCTCCACCCCGTCCAACCCGCCGGCGCTCCTCCCGCGACTCCATGCGCACACTTCGTCGTCGGCGCCCCGGGCGCCCCAGCTTCCGGGCCACGGCCCTCGTCGCCGCGGTCGCCCTCGCCGCCTGCTCCCGTCCGGCCACGCCGGGGCTCGCCCCGGATCGCGGCCCGTACGACGTCATCATCGAGAACGGTCGCCTCGTCGACGGTACTGGCAATCCGTGGTTTGCCGGCGACCTCGCCATTCGCGGCGACCGCATCGCTGCCATCACCATCGCCGGCGGGCTGCGACAGGCGACCGCGCGCGAGCGCATCGACGCCGCAAACCGCGTGATCGCGCCAGGCTTCATCGATATCCAGTCCCACTCGTGGGACGCGCTGATGTGGGGCGATGGGCGCGTCGTGTCCAAGGTGACGCAGGGGGTCACCAGCGAGATCCTCGGCGAGGCGACCACCCCGGCACCGTCCAACGAACGTGTCGACTCGCTCCCCGAGTCGAGCCTGACCCCGCAGCGTGCCGTCATGGTGCGTCGCTATCGCGGCGGCGCCGGCTTTGGCCTGTGGCTCGCCGACATGGAGAAGAACGGGATCTCGGTCAACGCCGGGTCGTACCTCGGCGCCACCACCGTACGTGGCTACGTGATGGGGCAGGCCCCCGGGATGCCTAACGCCACGCAGCTCGACACGATGCGCGCCGTGGTGCGCGACGCGATGCGGGGCGGGGCCTTCGGCATCTCCACCGCCCTCATCTACCCGCCCGGCTCGTATGCCAGCACGACGGAGTTGGTCGAGATGGCCAGGGCGATGGCGCCGTTCCAGGGGGGCTACATCACCCACATGCGCTCCGAGGACGACTCGCTCTACGAGGCGATGGACGAGGCCTTCCGCATCGGGCGCGAAGGGGGCGTGCGCGTCGACATCTACCACCTCAAGGCCTCCAACCGCCGGAATTGGTCCAAGGCCCCGGGCATGGTCGCCAAGATCGACTCGGCGCGCGCCTCGGGCTTCGATGTCGCCGCCACCATGTATCCCTATCCCTTCTCGGGCAACAACCTCGGCGAGTGCTTCCCCGACTGGGCCGCCGAGAACGGGAAGCTGTTCGACAACCTGAAGAATGCGGAGGTGCGCGCACGCATCGTGCGCGAGATGACCGACATGGACGGCGCCCCCCTCTGCCAGCGCGAGGGGCCCACGGGCTACATGATCGCCGGCTTCACCAAGCCGGAGCACAAGCCGTTCGAGGGGAAGCTCCTGTCCGATATTGCCTCGGCGATGAACCGCCCGTGGCCCGATGCCGTCATCGAGCTGATCCTCTCCGAAGGGCACGACCTCGACAAGATCAACTTCACCATGTCCGAGGAGAACGTGCGCATGCAGCTCAAGTGGCCGTGGGTCTCCATCGGCAGCGATGCCGGCGGCGTTGACCCCGACAGCGCCACCGGCGTCGTCCATCCGCGCGCGTACGGGACGTACCCGCGCATCCTCGGGCGCTACGTGCGCGAGCAGAAGCTCCTGACGCTCGAAGACGCCGTGCGCCGCATGACCGGCGCCGTCGCGTCGCGACTGGCCCTGCGCGATCGCGGACTACTGCTCGAGGGGATGTTCGCCGACATCGTGATCTTCGACCCGGCCACCATCATGGATCTCGCCACCCCCGAGCGGCCACACCAGCTGTCGCGCGGCGTGGAGCAGGTCTGGGTGAACGGCGTCCGCGTGCTGCGCGACGGGCGCCACACCAACGCCAAGCCGGGACGCGCGTTGCGCGGACCGGGGTGGGATGGCACCTCGGCTCGTTAGGTTCGTCGCACTCCTTCCCTTTCGTTCGCTCCGGATCGTCGCGTGCTCAAGAAAGTCATCGCCGTCGTCTCGTTCGCGCTCGCCGCCCTCTCCGGGTTGGGGGCCTGGCGCGCGACGCGCCTCGTCCCGCGCGCGCCGGCCTCGCTCGCCCCCGATGCCGGGATCGCCGCCGCCACCGTCACCACCGATCGCTTTCGCGAGTCGCTGCGCTTTCGCACCGTCTCGGTGCAGGATTCCACCCAGTGGAACCCGCAGCCCTTCCTCGAATTCCACGACTGGCTACGCGCCGCCTTCCCCCGCGTCGACTCGGCGCTCACGCGCGAGGTCGTCAACGGCTACTCGCTCCTCTACACGTGGAAAGGCGCCGACACCACGCGCGCCCCCATCCTCCTCACCGGGCACTTCGATGTCGTCCCCGTGGAGAGCGGGACCGACTCGATGTGGACCCACCCGCCCTTCGCCGGCGACACCGCCGACGGGATGCTGTGGGGGCGCGGCGCCGCCGACGACAAGATCTCCGTCATCGGGTTGCTCGAAGGGGTCGAACTCCTCGTGGCGCAGGGCTTCCAGCCCACGCGCACCGTCCTCCTCGCCTTCGGCCACGACGAGGAGGTCGGCGGCTATCGCGGCGCCGAGCACATCTCCCGCCTGCTGCAACAGCGCTACGGCAAGGTCGCCTTCCTCGTCGATGAAGGGGGCTTCATCACCGAAGGGATCATCCCCGGCGTGAAGCGTCGGGTGGCGATGGTGGGTGTCGCCGAGAAATCGTCGATGTCGGTCGAGCTCTCGGTCATGGGCGGGGGCGGCCACTCGTCCATTCCGCCCACGCATACCGCCCTCGGGATCCTCGCCCGGGCCATCACCCGGCTCGAGGACGACCAGATGCCGGCGCGCCTCACCCCGGCCACGGAGGCCTTCCTCACCAACGTCGCTGCCGAGGGGTCGTTCGCGATGCGCTTCGCCTTCGCTAACCTCGGCGCCGTGCGACCGCTCATCGTCCAGGCGCTGGTCAAGCAGCCCCAGACCGCCTCGGTCGTGCGCACCACCACCGCGGTGACCATGGCCAGTGGGAGCCCGAAGGAAAACGTCCTCCCCATCCGCGCCACGGCGGTGGTCAACTTCCGCATCCTCCCCGGCGACTCGGTGCAGGGGGTCCTGACCCACATCGCCCGCGTCGTGGGCGACACGATGGTCAAGGTGCGGCAGCTCGGAAACGCCCGCGAACCGTCGGCCATCACCCCGTTCGATTCGCCGGAGTACGCCGCGCTGGAGAAGACCATCTCGCAGCTCTATCCCGACGCCCTCCCCACCCCGTACCTGCTCGGGGCCGCCACCGATACCCGCCACTACGAGCCGCTCACGAAGCACATCTTCCGCTTCGCCCCGGCCGTCGTCACCGCCCCCCTCGTCTCGGGGGCCCACGGGACGAATGAGCGCATACCGCTGGCGGACTTCGCGTACGGCGTAAAATTCTGGGCGCAACTCATCCGAAACGCCCAATAGCCGCCCTGCGGCCCTATCTTTGCTCACGCGATAGGGCTCCCGCCCCCAGAAGACGCGCCCGCTCGTCTTCCCGTCCTCCCGTCTTCCCGTCTCCCAGAACTTGGCCCGGACCTGCCCGCAGTGTGGGAAGGAGTACAGCGACGACGACCGTTTCTGCACGGTCGACGGCGCTGCGCTCATCTCGGCCGGTGGCGCCAACTCGCTCATCGGGACGGTCCTCGCCGATCGGTATCTCGTGCAGGAGCGGCTCGGTGAGGGAGGGATGGGCGAGGTCTATCTCGCCGAGCACGTCCGCATCAAGCGCAAGGTCGCGGTCAAGCTGATGCGCACGTGGATGGTGGGCGACCCCGTGGCGGTGTCGCGCTTCCATCGCGAGGCCGAGAACGCCTCACAGATCTCCCATCCCAACGTCGCGCAGGTCTACGACTTCGGCGAGACGGCCGATGGGATGATCTACCTGGCGATGGAGTACGTCCCCGGGGAGCCACTCTCGTCGATCCTCGATCGCGAAGGGCGCCTGAACGTCGTGCGCACGGGGGAGATGGTCCGCCAGACGGCCGAGGCGCTGGTGGCCGCGCACGGGATGGGGATCCTGCACCGCGACCTCAAGCCCGACAACATCATGGTCGCCCGGACACGCGCCGGCACCGACATGGTGAAGCTCGTCGACTTCGGTATCGCGCGGGTCATGAGCCGCGGGACGCAGCAGTTCACGTCGACGGGGATGATCGTCGGGACCCCCGACTACATGAGCCCGGAGCAGCTGACGGGCGATTCGCTCGACGAACGCTCCGACCTCTACGCCCTCGCCCTCATCGCCTTCCGCGTCCTCACGGGCGAGAGCGCCTTCAAGTCCAACGTCGCGGGCGATGCGTTCATCGCGCGGATGATGGGGAAGCCACGCACGCTGGCCGACGTCCTCCCCGACGTCGCCTGGCCTGCGGCACTGCAGGCCGCCTTCGACAAGGCGCTGGCCGCCGATCCCGCCGCGCGCCACGCCGACGCGATGGAGTTCGTCGCCGAGTTCGACGGGGCGATCGACCAGATCCCGCTGAACGAGGAGGAGCAGGCATACCTGCTCCTCGTGTCGCAGCGCATGGCGACGCCGAGCCGCGGCGGGATGATCGTCGACTCGTCCACGCCGGTGCGCTCGATGTCGGCGGTGCGGGCCGCCGGTGGATTGTCGCCGACCCCAACCACCGGGCAGCCGCCGGTGGGCGTCGCGACCCCGCCGAGCGAGTCGCAGGCCATGCCGCGCCCCGCGCTCCAGCCCACGGTGCAGCTGGCGGGAGCCGCCGTGCCGCCCGTGGGCGTGCCGCCCGTGCGCAGCGAAACACCGGTGGTCCCCGCCGCCGCCGCCGCCGACGCGTCGCGCACCACCACGCCGACACCGCCGCCACCCGCGTCGCCGATCGCGGCGCGTGACGACACGCAGCCCGCGTCGATCGTGGTGCGTGACGCCACGCCGGCGGTGCCACACCCGGCCGTTGTCGCGGCCCCCCCCGCTGCCGCCTCGCCTCGCCGCGGTCCCCCGCTCGGGGTCATCGCCGCTGCCGCGTTAGGCGTGGCGGTGCTCGGCTACGCGGCCACCCGGCTCGGCGGTGGCAAGGACGAGACGGCGGCGCCCCCCGCGGCCGCCCTCGTCGACTCGACGCTGAATGCGGCCCCCGCCGAGACCGCCGACACGCTCGCCGCCTCGGCGCTCCCCGCGGCGGCCAGCGCCGACAGCGAACGGGTGCAGCGAGCCCGCGGCGCGGTCCTCTCCGTGATGTCGGCCAATGGGCGCGGCAGCGCCTTCGCCGTCGATTCGGCCGGGCTGCTCGTCACCGCCGCCTCGCTCGTCCCAGCCGATCGACGCATCGACGTCTTCGTCGACGCCGACAACACGGTGCACGCGACCGTCGTCTCGGTCGATAGCGCCACTGGGCTCGCCGCCCTTCTCGTGTCGCCGCGCGTCTGCCGTCGCTGTCGCGCGCTCGATGTGGGGCAGCGCGATACCATGCGCACCGCGACGGCCGTGGGTGACTCGCTCCTTGCGCTCCCTGCCGTCAGGCGCAACACGGTCACGCCGCAGCCGGTCGTCGTCGCCCGCGTGACCGCCTCCACCTTCGCCACCGCGACCTCGGTCGGCACCAGCGCGCTCGGCGCGCCGATCCTCAATCCGCGCAGCGGGAGCGTGGCCGGGATCGTGGCGCGCCGGCGCGGCAACGTGGTCATCGCCAACGCCGCGGCGCTTCGGGCCCTCGTCGCGACCGCGCGCCCCGCGGCGTCGCGCCTCACCACCAACGACTCGCTCTTCCGCACCTGGCCGGCGCGCGCGGTCGGCGCGTCGGAGCTCACGGCGGCCGAAGCGGCGTCGTTCGACCTCGCCGGCTATCGCGCCACGCAGGGCGGGTTCGACGTCCTCGCCATGACGCCGCAGCTCCTCGCCTGGCGCCTGGCGCAGTCGGCGCCGCCGGCCGTGGAAGACAATCCGTTCGAAATCGGCGCCAAGACCCCGGGGGGCCCGCCGGATCCACTGCTCGAGTGGAAGTCGTGGCGCGCCTATCGGGAGGAGCGACGCGCGGTCGTGATCTTCCACGTGGCGCCCGACAAGGCCGCCTACCCGCAGCGTCCTGACAAGCCGCTCGACGCGCGGAAGGGCGACTTCTACTCGTTGACCATCACGCGCGACGGCACGCCGCTGGTCCCGCTGGAGAGCCAGACCATCCACGCGGTGGGGAACGTCGACATGTACCGGCGCGAGAAGAAGGCGATCCCGAACGCGGGGATCTACGTCTTCCACCCGGCCGACTTCGCCGCCGCGTCAGCGACGTATCAGGTGGTGATCGTCGACGCCGACCAGAAGCGGCGCGTGACGATGGCGCTCCCGGCGACGATGCTCCAGTCGATCGCCAAGGACCTCGGTCCCTGGCAGCGTTAGGCGCTCAGCGCCTCGCTGGCCACGCGCGCGCACTCGGCGAGCACCGCCGCCCCTACGAAGATCGCCCCGTCGGCGGCGTGGAAGCGCGGCGAATGCGCGGCGACCGCCTCGCCCCCGGCTTCGCGTGCGCCGATGCGCAGGAAGCACCCCGGGATCTTCTCCATGTAGAAGGCGAAGTCCTCGCCCCCCATGTTGGTGATCCCGAACGGGACCACGGCCCCGTCGCCGAGTACCGAGGTCGCCGCCGCGCGTGCCCACTCGGCTTCGCGCACCGGGTTGACGATCGGCGGTGTCCCCAGCTCCACCACGACCTCTGCCTTCACACCGTAGGCCTCGCCCACCTGCGTCGCGAGTCGTCTCACCTCTTCGCCCAGGCGCCGGCGCGTGTTGGGGTCCATCGCCCGCAGCGTTCCGGTGAGGATGGCCCGTTCGGGGATGACGTTGGAGGCGACCCCCGCGTGGATGCTGCCGACCGTGCACACGGCCGGAGCCGCCGGGTCGAGGCGGCGGGCAACGATGGTCTGCAGCGCGGTGATGACGGCGGCGGCGGCGACGACGGCATCGGCCGATTCGTGCGGGCGTGCGCCGTGCGCGCCGCGCCCCACGAGGGTGATCGTGAAGCTGTCGGCCGACGCGGCGAGCGGCCCGGCCTCGGCGATCACCTGCCCGACCTCGAAGCGGCGGTCGACGTGTCCGCCGAAGATGGCCGCCACGCCATCGAGCGCGCCGCTCGCCAGGATGGCGGGGGCGCCGCCACCGACCTCCTCCGCCGGCTGCAATACCACGAGGACGTCACCGCGTGCCGGGCGGCGCGCCAGCTCCATCGCGGCGCCGATTGCCCAGGTGGCGTGCACGTCGTGGCCACAGGCGTGCATCACCCCCGGCACGGCGGAGGCGTAGTCGAGCCCTGTCTCCTCCTGGATCGGGAGGGCGTCGATGTCGCCGCGCACGGCGACGACAGGGGCCGACGGGTCGCGACCCTTGAAGCGGGCGACGACCCCGGTGTTGGCCACCCGCGTCACCGACATCGCCCCTAACGACTCGGCGACCGCCGCCAACCGGTCGGAGGTGGCGTACTCCTTCCACGAGAGTTCGGGGTGCCGGTGCAGCTCGCGCCGGAGCGCGACGAGGCGGGTGATCTCCTCGTGAGTGAAGCGGTCGCGCGCGCGCGGTGGGGCGTCGAGGTAGATCGGGACGCCCGTGGTGGGCGTCACGATCATCACGGGCTCCCTACTCACCCAGGCGCTCCAGGCGCACGGTGAGGTCGTCGATGCGGCCGACGTCGATCGTGACGCCGAGTCCGGGGCGGTCGAGCGGGACCTTGACCATCCCGTCCGGCGTCATCGTCCATTCGGGGGTGACGACGTCGCGCGCCCAGTAGCGCGCGCTCGGGCTCACGTCGCCCGGCTTCTGGAAGTTGGGGAGCGAGGCCAGCGCCACGTTGTACGCGCGCCCGATCCCGCTCTCCAGCATCCCGCCGCACCACACGGGGACGCCGTTGGCTTCGCAGAAGTCGTGGATGGCCAGCGACGGGCCGAAGCCGCCGACACGTCCCGGCTTGATGTTGATGATGCGGCCGGCACCCAGCGTGACCATGTCCTGCGCGCGGTCGAGCGAGGTGATCGACTCGTCCAGGCAGATGGGCGTCTTGAGGCGGCTTTGCAGCTCGCGGTGACGGACGATGTCTTCCCAGTCGAGCGGCTGCTCGAACATCATCAGGTCGAGGTCGTCCATCGCCACGAGGGCGTCGGCCGTGTCGAGCGTGTACGCGTTGTTGGCGTCGGCCATGATCGGGGCGGTGGGAAACGCCTCGCGCACGGCGCGCACGTAGGCCACGTCCTTCCCCGGCTTGATCTTGATCTTGATCTTGCGATAGCCCTCGGCGAGCGCGGCCCCGGCCTTCTCGACCAGCTTTTCGGGCGTGGCCTGGATGCCTAACGAAATCCCCACCGGGATCTCCTCGCGCGTCCCCCCGATGAGGCGGGCCAGCGGGATCTGCAGGCGCTCGGCCTCTACCCCCCACATTCCCATCTCGACCGCCGCCTTGGCCATCATGTGCCCGCGGAAGTCCTGCTCGAGCACGGCGTGGACTTCGCCCGGACCCTGAAACGGCTTGAACAGCACCCGCGGCGCCACCCACTTGGTGATCGCCATCCACGCCGTGTCGATCGTCTCGGACGTGTAGTTGGGCGTGTCGTCGGCCACGCACTCGCTCCAGGCCACGGCGCCGCTGGCGTCGCGCAGCTCGAGCAGCGCGCAGCGACGCTCGGTCATGGTGCCCGAGGAGATCTGGAACGGCTCACGCAGGGGCAGCCGGATTTCACGCAGGGTGATGCCTGTCAGGTGCAACATGCGAGTGGAGACCGGGGACGGGAGAGAGGAGCGCGCTAGCGCGCGACTTCCAGGACGTAGTACGGATGGGCGCCGCTGGCCGGACGCACGAAGCGCGTGACCGTGTGGCCGCTCGCGTGGAGGGCATTGAAGGCCCCGCGCACGGCCAGACGCCAGTACATGGCGTCGTCCACGCTGTCGCGCTGCACCACCGTCAGGTCGTGCGGCACCTGCACGCGAACCGCCGGGCCGACAGCCTCGGGATCGAAGGCGGGGCGTCCGTCACTCCCGAGCGGGTTGGCGAGCGGGAGGGCACAGTCGCCTGGCCCCTCCGCGTCGAGGGTGCTGGACGGGGAGTACGGCTTGCTCAGCGCCCACGAGATCACCAGGCGATCGGTGGGAAGCTCGCCGTGCAGCGTGCTCCCCGTATTGGCGCCGTAGATGTTCTCGACGTACTCCACCGGCCGGGCGCCCAGGCGGTTGATATTGAAGTGCGCGTTGCGCGCCACGAGCGGGTCGGCTGTCCATAACATCGTTTCGACGCCAAGTTTCTGGACGCGTTCGCGCTGGAAGTGCTTGAGGCGGTCGCCGATGTGGCGTCCGCGCGCTTCCTCGCGCACCGCCAGCATGTCCGACCAGTGCGCGGGCTTCCCCTCGCGAATGCCGGTCATGCCGAACACGAACCCGATCATTCGTCCGTTGCCATCGAACGCCCCGGCGGTCACCCCGCCGATCTTCTGGGAGACCCGCAGGATGGCGCCGGGGACGCGCTCGGAAAAACCACGCCCCCAGGTCTCTTCCTGCAGGTCGACACAGGCGGTGTATTCATCGAGCGTCGCGAGGTCACGTATGGTGACGCTGTCGAGCGGATCGGTCATGCCATGGCCTCGAGGGGCGAGTACTCTTGCGTCACATCCGGGAGGGTCATAGATAAATGCACAGGGCAGAATTGTATACAAATTTCGGCGAGGAGAAAAGGGCCGGTTTTTCTCGAGCGGGGGAGGGCGTGTGACGGGAGCGACGAAGAAGGGACCACCGCAGCGTGCCGCACGACCCGAGATTGTCTATCGCAAACTCCGGGAACTCATCGTGCGCGGACAACTTGCCCCCGGAACGCGCATTGTCGAGACCGACGTGGCGCAGCGGCTCGGCGTGAGCCGAACTCCCGTACGGGGCGCGCTCCAGCGCCTCCAGCAGGAGGGGTACATCCTCGACTCCCCGGCCCTGCAGCAGTCGCGCCCCACGGTTGCCCCACTCACGCGTGAGGATGCGCGTGAACTCTTTTCGATCGTGGCCGAAATCGAGGGACTCGCGGCACGTTTTGCCGCACAGCTCCCGGCCGCCGCTCGCGAAAAGCTCGTCGCCGACCTGACCAGCATCAACGAGCAGTTCCGGAAGGCGGCCGACGCCAAGCAGCAGAACCACAATCGCCTGTGGGAGCTGGACGAGAAGTTCCACCGCCGCTACGTGGAGAGTGGCGCCGGCGTCCGACTCCTCACCCTCCACGACGCCGTCAAGCCGCAAGCCGAGCGCTACGAGCGCATCTACGTCTCACTGCTCTCCCGCGACCTCTCGCCCTCCGTGGCCGAGCACGTGGCCATCATCAAGGCGATCAAGACCGGCAATGCGGATGCAGCCCAGCTCTGCGTGCAGTCCAACTGGCGCAACGCCGCCGACCGACTCGGCAGCGTGATCACCAACGTGGGCGAACGCGGGCAGTGGTAGACCGCCACCGGCGGCCCAACCTCCCGTTCCCCGAGACGACATGAACGAGGCGTTCCAGCTGCACGCGACCGGTGGAGTCCTCACGGTCACCTTCAATCGCCCGGAGCGCCTCAACGCCTTCCGCCGAGCCGAGTATCATCGCTTTCGCGACCTGCTGGCCGATATCGAGGACGACCCGTCGGTGTGCGCCGTCGTCCTCACCGGGAGCGGGCGCGGCTTCTGCGCCGGCGAGGACCTCAAGGAGCTCGACGCCAGCGTCGCCGAGGCGCCGTCGGTCACGCGTGAGAACGCGTTGGTGCTGCAGGACATCACGCGACGGATCGTGCGAAGCCGCCTGGTCTACATCGCGGCGGTGAACGGGGTCGCCGCGGGGTTTGGTGCCGAGGTGGCGTGCGCGTGCGACGTGCGCCTGGCGGGCGATGGGGCGCGCTTCGTCTTTCCCGAGGTGAAGCGAGGGCTCTTCATCACCAACGGCATCTCGTACACGTTGCCGCGCCTGGTGGGCGACAACTGGGCGGCGACGCTCCTCCTCACCGGCGATCCCATCGACGCCGCGACGGCGCTGCGCATCGGGCTGGTCTCGCAGCTCCTTCCCGGCGACGGACTCGTGGCCGCGGCGCAGGCGATGGCGGCCACGGTTGCGGGCAATGCGCCGTCGGCGGTGCAGCACACCAAGCAGATCCTGCGGGGCGACGGCGACGCCCTGGAGCACGCGCTGGCGCAGGAGGTCGAGTATCTGGAGCGCGTCCTCGCGACCGGCGAGTATCTCGAGGGGGCGCGCGCCTTCGTCGAGAAGCGCCCTCCGCGCTTTGGCGAGCGCGGTCGATAGAGAGTTCGTCCGGTCGCAACCACGCCTGGGGTCGTCATGCTGAAGCGGATCGTGCTGGGGATCGTTGGCCTGGTCGTTGGCCTCGTCGTCGCGGTGCTGGTCCTTGCGGCCATGGCGCGCGACGCCGGCGACGTGCGCGTCCCCGCGGGGATGCGGCGCAACCAGGCGCTCTATGTTCCCATGCGCGATGGTGAGCAGATCGCCATCGACGTCTGGTACCCCGCGACCCTTGCAGCTGGCCAGCGCATTCCGGCGCTGATCAAGGCGACGCGCTACGTGCGCGCCACGCGCCCCGGGCTCCTGGCCAGGGCGGCGATCGCCATCGGCCAGTTCTCGTCGCTCGACCGGCGATTGGGGTCCATCCTCGATGCCGGCTATGCGGTCGTCCTCGTCGACGCGCGAGGGAGCGGCGCCTCCACCGGGCGTCGGGCCATCGAGTGGTCGCCCGACGAGCTGGCCGACTACGGAGAGATCGTCGACTGGATCGTGAAGCAACCGTGGTCCAACGGGCGGGTCGGCGCGTGGGGGGTGTCGTACGACGGGAACACCGCCGAGATGCTGGCCGCAACCGGGCGCCCGGCGGTGAAGGGGGTGGCGCCGCTGTACGACGACTACGATCCGCCGCTCGACCTGGCGATGCCCGGGGGGGTCCTGCTGTCCGGCTTTCTCTCCGAGTGGGGGGGCGCGAACAACCGGCTCGACGCCAACGACTACTGCGGGCTCACGCGCGCGACCGGACTCACATGCGCCGTCCAGCGGCTCTTCATCCAGGGGATCAAGCCGGTCGATGCCGACGTGGGGGGGCGCATGCTCGACTCCATCGTGGCGGCGCGCAGGAACTACGACATCATGACCGACATGCGGGCGATCGAGAACCCGCGCGACACCTTCCCCACGTCGCGGCTCACCTTCGGCGACATCTCGCCCTACGGGATGCGCGACAAGGTGGAGCCGCTGGCCACGCCGATGCTGGTCCGCGTGGGATGGCTCGACGCCGGGACGGTGAACGTGGCGTTAGGCAGGTTCTTCTCGCTCAAGACGCCGCAACGCCTCGAGATCGGGCCGTGGAGCCACGGAGGGGGCGAGCACATCGACCCGTTCCTCCCCGACTCGACGGCGACCGTCCCGTCGTCGGCGGAGCAGCAGCGCGAGATGCTGGCCTTCTTCGATGGGTTGTTGAAGGAACCAGGTGGGAAGGTCCCCGCGCATGAGATCCGCTACTACACGATGAACGACGGGCGCTGGCGCACGACGACGCAGTGGCCACCGGCGGGGATGGCGCCGGTGCGCTGGTACCTCGGGACCGGGAAGACGCTCGGACGGGTCGCGCCCACGGACAGTGTCGGGGCGGACACGTACACCGTCGACACGACGGCGACGACGGGGGCGCACACCCGCTGGCACACGCAGCTCGGGGGCGACGACGTGACCTATGGCGACCGTGCGGCGGCGGACGCGAAGCTCCTGACCTACACGAGCGAGCCGCTGCCGGCCGACGTGGAGATCACCGGGGTCCCGGTGGTCTGGCTGCGCGTGGCGTCGACGCACGATGACGGCGCCTTCTTCGCGTACCTCGAGGCGGTTGCGCCTGACGGCAAGGTGACCTACGTGACCGAAGGGATGCTGCGGGGGCGGCACCGGAAGCTGTCGACGGCGCCGCCGCCGTACCGCACCTTTGGTCCCGTGCACGCGTTCACCCGGGCCGACGCGATGCCGCTCGTCCCCGGCGAGGTGGCGGAGGTCCCCTTCGAGCTGTTCGCGACGTCGGTGCGGTTGCGGAAGGGGGACCGCATCCGGCTGGCGTTAGGTGGGGCCGACCGGTCGATGTTCGCCCTGTATCCCCCGGCGGCGACCCCGACGTGGACGGTGCACCGACACTCGGCAGCGCCGTCATGGCTGGAGCTCCCGATGCAGGAGGTCGGGGCGCCGCAGCCGTAGGGGCGGCGCCGGCGGGGGGTGTTGAGCGGGCCGCTGCCGTCGGCCTCCGCCGTCTACCTGGGCAGTCGACCTACTGGTCCGTCTCCCCGGTCCGCCTCCCTTCCGGCCCCCCGTTTGACCCCCCCGACGAGCGCCCCCGGTCAGAATTCCGCCGCTGCGCGACGCCTTCGGCCCCGGGGGGCGACGGGCGCTCGCGTTGCGCGCGGCACGCGGAATTGTATACAATTGTAGGCCTCCCGATCCGGACACACCCTGCATGGTTCCGCCCACCGTCCCGCCGTCGTCGCGTGCGGCGCGCGCGTGAGGATGGCGTACCCGGTGGCAGCCCGCGTCGCCCGGTCGTTGGTCGTTCGATGATCCTCTCCCTTTCCCGGCAGCTTCCGATGGCTTCTTCCCTGCGTTCCCTGCTGGCGTGCGCACTCGGTGCCGCGACGCTGGCCAGCTGCAAGACCGCCCCGACGCCGGCGCCCTCGCCCGCGGTCTCGGCGCAGGCGAGCCGAGAGGCGCTGGATGGGCGCGCGCGACTGGGCGGCGCCGACTATGACGTAGTGATCCGCAACGGCCGGGTGATCGATGGGATGGGAAACCCCTGGATCCTGGCCGACGTGGGGATCATCGGCGGCAAGTTCGCCACCATCGGCAAGATCGCCGGGCGAGGCGTGAAGGAGATCGACGCCAAGGGGCTGTACGTATCGCCCGGGTGGATCGACATGATGGACCAGTCGGGAGGGGTGCTGCCGCGCAACGGGCTGGCGCAGAACAAGCTGTTGCAGGGGGTGACGACGGCGATCGGCGGCGAGGGGGGCTTCCCCGTCCCGGCGTCGCAGATTCCGCAGTACTTCTCCAACCTGGAACAGCAGGGCATCAGCATCAACTTCGGCAACTACTACAGCGCCACGCAGGCGCGCGTCGCGGTGCTCAAGTCGTTCAACCGCGCCCCCACGCCGGGCGAGCTGGACCAGATGCGGGCGAGCATGGACACGGCAATGCGCGCCGGGGCGATGGGAATGACGACGGCGCTCATCTATCCGCCGAGTTCGTACAGCACCACCGAGGAGCTGGTCGAGCTGGCCAAGGTCGCGGCGCGCTACGGCGGGACGTACGCGAGTCACATCCGCGGCGAGGGGAAGGAGGTCGTGCAATCGGTGCTCGAGCTGATTCGCATCGCCGAAGAGGGGGGGCTCCCCGGGGAGGTCTTCCACCTGAAGGTGGCGTATCGCCCGGGGTGGGGGGTGCTCATGGACTCCGTGCGCCAGGTGATCGAGGCGGCACGCGCGCGCAACGTGGACGTGGCGGCCGATCTCTACGTCTACACCGCTGGTGGGACCGGGCTCGAGGCGACGATTCCCGCATGGGCGGCCGACGGCGGCCGCGACTCGCTGCGCAAGCGGCTCGCCGACCCGGCCATTCGCGCGCGGCTCAAGCGCGAGGTGGAGACCGGGTCACCCGGCTGGTGGAACATCATCGAGGCCGCTGGCGGGTGGGAGGGCGTGGTGCTGGTGAACGCGCAGAATCCGGCCAACACCCGGTACCAGCGGAAGTCGATTGCCCAGATCGCGAAGGAGATGGGGAAGGAGCCGGCCGATGCGGCGTGGGACCTGGTGCTCGAGGGGACCGGCCGCGTGATGGCGATCTACCACATGATGAGCGAGCAGGACATCGAGACGGCGCTGCGCTTCCCGTGGACGAGCATCGGAAGCGACGCCGGTGCGGCGCTCAATCCCGGCGCGGTGGACCAGACGGGGCTCCCGCACCCGCGCATGTACGGCAACGCGGTGCGCGTCGTCTCGCGGTATGCACGCGATCGCAAGGTGCTGTCGGTGGAGGAGGCGATCCGCAAGCAGACCTCCTGGCCGGCGACGCGCATGCGGCTGGCGGGGCGTGGCTCGATCAAGGAAGGGAATTGGGCCGACGTGACGATCTTCGACCTCGCGACGCTCGACGACAAGGCGACGTACGACAGCCCGCTTGCGACGCCGACGGGGATCGCCTACGTCCTGGTCAATGGCGTGGTCTCGGTCGAGCAGGGGAAGCACACGGGGGTGCGCGCCGGGCGGGTGCTGTACGGTCCCGGGCGCGTCGTCGCGCGTTAGGCATGGTGTCCCGTGGCCCGGCACCAGCCGGGTGCGCGATGGCAGGTGGAGGGTGTGGTCAGGCAGGTCACGTTGGCCCGCTGTGGTGCGACCAATGACGGGCGCGCGCGGCGTGGCATCACTCTAAGGAGCGGGAGAGACGTACGATGTTGACTGGCGAGCGGAAGACGCGGAGGATGGCAGCGCGTGGCCTGGTGGCGTTGCTGCTGGCGAGCATGGCCGCAGCGCCGGCCGGGGCGCAGAAGGCGAAGGGCGCCGCCGCGCGATATGCGCAGCTCGACGCCTACGTGGCGGCGGCGATGAAGGACTGGAAGGTGCCGGGGATCGCCCTCGCGATCGTCAAGGACGACTCGATCGTGTACGCCAAGGGGTACGGCACGCGCACGATCGGGAAGCAGGAGCTGGTGGATGCCAACACCATCTTTGCGATCGGCTCCGCCTCCAAGGCGTTCACCGCCGCCCTGGTGGCGATGGCGGTGGACGAGGGGAAGATGAAGTTCGACGAGAAGGTGACGGCCTATCTCCCCGGCTTCCAGCTGTACGATGGCTACGCCGGGCGTGACCTCACCATTCGCGATGCGCTGTCGCACCGCAGTGGCCTCTCGCGTGGTGACCTCATGTGGTATGCGGGCGAGTTCTCGCGCGACGAGATCCTGCGTCGCGTGCGCTACCTCAAGCCGAGCTGGGGGTTCCGCGGGCTGTTCGGCTACCAGAACATCATGTTTCTCGCCGCCGGCGAGTCGGTGGCGGGGGTGGAGAAGCGCTCGTGGGATGACCTGATCAAGAGCCGGATCTTCACGCCGCTGGGCATGTCCTCGTCGTCGACGTCGGTGCGTGAACTGGCGGGGAAGGACAACGTCGCGACGCCGCACGGTGAGGTGAACGACACGGTGGTGGCGATTCCGTGGAAGAACATCGACAACATCGCCCCGGCCGGCTCCATCAACTCGAACGTGCGCGACATGGCGCAGTGGCTGCGCCTGCAGTTGGGGCGCGGCAAGCATGGCACGCAGCAGTTGATCACGACGGGGAACCATGGCGAGATGTGGATCTCCAACACGACCATCCGCATGGAAGGGCCGCTGGCGCACTACATGGCGCCCGGTGGCAACCTGTCGGCGTACGGGATGGGGTGGTTCCTGCAGGACTTCAGCGGGCGCCTGGCGGTGCACCACGGCGGCAACATCGACGGGATGTCGGCCATGGTGGCGATGCTGCCTGACGAGAAGCTGGGCGTGGTGATCCTCACCAACAAGAACGGGACGCCGGCGCCGGGCGCGATCTTCCCGTACGTGTTCGACCTGTACACCCGTGACACGCCGCGCGACTGGAACGCGGAGTATCACAAGATGATCGACCCGGTGATGAAGATGGCCAAGGACGCCGAGTCGGCGGCCGACAAGGCGCGCGTGCTGGGGACCAAGCCGTCGCTCGAGCTGGCGAAGTACGCGGGGACGTACGCCGACTCGATGTACGGCGACCTCACCATCCGCCAGGCCGCGGGCGGGCTCACCCTCAAGTACGGGATCTTCGCCGGGACGCTGGAGCACTGGAACTATGACACCTTCCGTGGCACGATGAACAACCCGTCTGCGGGGAAGCCGCTGGTGACGTTCGTGCTCGGCGCCGACGGCAAGCCGGTGGAGGTGAAGATCCAGGGGTTCGAGGACGGGACGTTTCGCGCCAAGCCGCCGGCCGCCAGCAGCAAGCCCGGCGTGTCGCTGACGCGTGAACAGCTGCAAGGCCTGGTGGGGCGTTACAAGCCGGAGCAGCTCCCGCTCGATGTCGACGTGCAGCTGGTGGGCGAGGCGCTCAAGCTCACCGTCCCCGGGCAGCCGACCTACACGCTGGTTGCCGAGTCGCCGACGCGCTTCCGCATGACGGGGCCGCCGGGGATGCCCGACGGCTTCTTCTTCGAGTTCGACGTCACGAATGGAAAGGCGACCGGGGCCACGCTGGTGCAACCGGCGCCGCAGCCCTCGCTCAAGCTCAAGAAGCAGTAGCGGGGGCGCGGGGGGCGCCGACCGCGCCCCCCGCGTTCCACCGCTGCCCATCGTCGCGCCATCCCGCGCGCGCGATACCCAACCACCCACCGTCCTCCCCAGGGCCTGCACATGCACGGAGCACTTTCCAGAGCGGCGTTAGGCATCGTGACGCTTTCCACCGTCTCGCTGGCACAGCGGCCGGCGGCGCGCGGCATCCCGGCGGACTTCGATGCGACGGTGGCCCGGGCGATGGCGACCTTCAAGGTCCCGGGGCTCGCCGTGGCCGTCGTGAAGAACGACTCCGTCATCTTCGCCAAGGGCTACGGAGTGCGGGCCCTCGGCGCCCCGGAGCCGGTGACCCCCCACTCGCTCTTTGCCGTCGGGTCCACCTCGAAGGCATTCACCGTGGCCGTGCTGCAGCAGCTCGAGCAGGAAGGGAAGCTCAGGCTGGACGACCCGGCCACCCAGTACCTGCCGTCATTGCAGCTGTACGATCCCTACGTCACGCGCGAACTCACCGTGCGTGACCTCGTCACGCACCGCAGCGGGCTGCCGACGGCCAACGCCGTCTGGTACGGGACGCCGTACTCGCGCGAGGAGATCCTGCGGCGCCTGCGCTATCGCAAGCCCAGCGCCTCCTTCCGTTCGACGTGGCAGTACCAGAACGAGATGTTCCTCGCCGCGGGACAGGTGATTGCGGCGGTGGACGGGCGCAGCTGGGACGACGCAGTGAAGGCGCGCCTCTTCACCCCGCTCGGGATGCGCGCGTCGGGGACGTCGGTGCGCGAGCTGGCTACCATGCCCGACGTGGCGCAGCCGCATCTCGAGCGCGACGGGACGGTGCGGCGCATTCCCTATCGGAACATCGACAACATCGCCCCTGCCGGCTCGATCAACTCCAGCGTGCGCGACATGGCGCAGTGGATCCGCTTCCAGCTGGCGAAGGGGAAGTGGGACGGCGCGCAGCTGCTCAACGAAGCGGCGTTCGATGATGCCCGCCGCCCGTACATGGCGATGCCGTCCTCCCCGTTCAGCGAACTCACTGCGCCCGGGGCGCAGCTCGTCTCCTACGGAATGGCATGGATGCTCTACGGCTGGAACGGTCGCACGATCGTGGAGCATTCCGGCGGGATCGACGGGATGACCGCGGAAGTCGCGCTCGTACCGGAGGAACGGCTGGGGCTCGTGATCCTCGCGAACCTGTCGACCGTGGCGCCGCAGGTGCTGCAGAGCTACCTGCTCGACAGCTTCTTCGGCGCACCCAAGCGGGACTGGACCGGCGAGGTCTCGACGAAGATGGCGGCGCTCGAGAAGGCCGGCGCCGACGCGATGGCCAAGGCAGAGCGGGAACGCACGAAGGACTCCCGCCCGACGCTGCCACTCTCGGCGTACGCGGGGACGTATGCGGACTCGTTGTACGGCGACGTGGTGGTGCGCGAGGCGAACGGGGCGTTGCAGCTGACGTTCCTCGGCAATCGCGAGGCGCGCCTCGAGCACTGGCAGTTCGACACGTTCCAGGCACGATGGGACGACGTGATCCTCGACAAGACGATGGTGCAGTTCTTCCTCGACGCGTCGGGGAAGGTCGATCGTGTGCGCATCGGGATGTTCGCGGGCGAGACGGGCGATTTCGGCCGCCGGCCGGCGAAGTAGCGAGTCGATTCCCCCACGTAGCGCATACGCCGTTCACGCGTCGGGTACGCGAAGCACGGCAGGCTGCACCTGACGGACCGCGCGCCCCCGGATGCCAGGCATCCTGGGGCGCGCGTCATTCCCGGGCTGCCGGGGCGATTGGTGGGACTGCGTCGCGCGGCGGGCGACCCTTACGCGAACAGCCCGACCTGTCCCCCGGTGTGCCAGAACATGACCGTCTCGCCATCACGGAACGTCCCGCCCCGGGCGTACGCGATGAGCCCGGCGAGCGCCTTGGCGGTGTACCAGTGGTCGGTGAAGAGCGCCTCGGTGCGGGCGGCCAGCGATTGCGCCTCGCGCGACGCGTCGCTGGGGATGCCGTAGGCGTCGCCCACGAACGACGCATCCGCCGCGAAGCGCGATTCAGCGCCGAGGGCGCCGGCGGGGAGGGCGAGCAGCGTCTCGATCCCGCTGCATAACGAGATGACGATCTGGCCGATATCGGCCACGGGGTCGTCGGCGCTGATCCCGATGACGCGGGTGGGGAGGCCGAAGAGGGCACAGCCGGCGATGAGGCCGGCCTGGGTCCCGCCGGAGGAGGTGGCGTGCACGATGACGTCGGGGACGATGCCCTGGCGCACGATCTCGCCGACGCCGAGGGCGAGGCCAAGGGCGCCGAGCGGGGTCGACGCGCCTAACGGGACGATGAGCGGGTTGCGCCCCTCGGCACGCAGCGTGGCGGCGAGCGCTTCCATCGCCGGGATGCGGTCGGTGCGCTGGGCGACGTAGGTGACGTGGGCGCCGAGCAGCTGGTCGAGGAGGGCATTCCCGGACAGGCGTTCGGGCGGCGTCCCGTTGGCGACGATGTGGCAGGCCATCCCCAGACGGGCGGCCGCGGCCGCGGTCGCGCGGCAGTGGTTGGACTGGACACCACCACAGGTAATGAGGGTGTCGACGCCGTCGCGCTGTGCCTGCGCGGCGACGAGCCCGAGCTTGCGCACCTTGTTGCCGCCGAATCCGAAGGGGAGGGCGTCGTCGCGCTTGACGACGAGCCGGGCTCCCATGCCGATGGCCTCGCGGAGGCGGGGGGCGTCATCGATGGGGGTGGGGAGGGCGCCCAGGGCGATGTGGGGGAGGGCGAGGAGGCGATCGCGGGCGGCGGCGAGAGGCATCTCGGGAATGGGAGGCGGGATCAGGGGGTGTTCAGGGGGACGGCCTGTGCGGCGCGGGTGACGCGAGCGGCGCGGGTGGCGGCGGGGGCCCCCCCCCGACAACAAGATGCGTGCAAACTGCCGTTTCGCACCATCGATCCATCTCGGGCATCACCATATCATTCCTTCGGCCGGGCGGACGGCATCGCTGCGCGTCGCGCCTCTCTCTGCATCACCTGTTCGTCGCACGCGTGTCTTCCTCGATCGACGCTGAACTGTCCGACAAGTGGCGACGTGGCCCCGGCATCTTCGTGGTCATCGACGCCCGTGGTCCCGCCGGCGATCGCATTCACGCGATCCAGCGCGCATACGACCCCAAGCTGGCCAACTACCTCCCGCCGCACCTCACGCTCGCCGGATCGTCCGGCGTGGGGCCGATCGATCCCAAGACGTCGCGCGAGCGGCTGCGCGAGGTGCTGGGCGAGATCGCGGCCAGCACGGCGCCGATGACGCTCGCGTTCAAGGCGCCGATCCGCTTCATGCAGTCGGACATCATCGTCCTGCCGCTCGATCATCACGGGCCGCTGCGCGACCTGTACGAGCGCATCGCCACGAGCGGGCTCGCCTTCCAGCCGGCGCGCTTTTCGTTCACCCCGCACGTGACGCTCTCGTTCTTCCGCACGCTCACCCCGCTGCAGCGGCGCGAGCTGCTCGCCGTGCGCCTCGAGGAACCGCTGGTGGTGGACCACATCCGCTGCTCGCTCACCGACGAGCCGCTCCCGCCGCGGGCGCTGTTCGAGCTGCCGCTCACCGGGGATCGTTAGGCCACCTGATGCCCGACTCGCCCACCGTGCCGACGTCCCCGCCCTCGTTGGCCGAACCGACGCCCGAGGCGTTGCTCGCCACGCTCACGGCGGACGCGTCGGCCGAGGCGGCGCACGCCATCGTCGACCTCGCCGTGGAGTACCTCGCGCGTGCCGGGAGCGGGGAGGGGGCGGTGTCGCGGGGGACGCCGCCGCTGCAGCTGGCGGCTCGCTTCGAGGAACCCCTCCCCGCGCACGGGGTCCCGCTCGCCGTCGTGGCCCAGCGCCTGCGCGACGACGTGCTCGCCGAGGGGAACCGCCTCGTGCATCCCATGTACGTCGGGCACCAGGTCTCGCCCCCGCTACCGGTGGCGATCTGGACCGACGCGGTGATCTCGGCGCTCAACAACAGCCAGGCCGTGCGCGAGATGTCGCCGGCCGGGACGTTGGTCGAGCGGCAGGTGATCCGGTGGATGGGGGCGCTGGCCGGTTTCGGCCCCGCGAGCGGCGGAACCTTCACCTCGGGCGGGACGGAGGCCACGCTCACCGCCCTCCTTGCCGCGCGCGGCCGGGCGATGCCTAACGCCTGGGAGGACGGCGTGGGGGCGGTGCCGCCGGTCGTGCTCTGCGGCGCACACGCGCACTACGCCGTGAGTCGGGCCGTGGGGATCATGGGGCTCGGCGTAAAGCAGGTGATCGTCGTCCCGTCCGACGGCTATCGCATGGACGCGCGCGAGGTCGCCCCCACGCTCGCGCGCCTGCGCGACGCCGGGCGCCCGGTGCTGGCGGTGGTGGCGACGGCGGGGAGCACGGCGACCGGCGCCTTCGACGATCTCGAGCGGCTCGCCGACGCCTGTGCGGCGCAGGGGACGTGGCTCCACGTCGACGCGGCACACGGGGCGTCGGCGCTCTTCTCCGCGCGGCACCGCGACCGGTTGCGCGGGATCGCGCGCGTCGACTCGCTGGCCTGGGATCCGCACAAGATGATGCTGATGCCGCTGGCGGCCGGGATGGTGCTCGTGCGCGATGCGGCGGTGCTCGATCGCGCCTTCGCCCAATCGGCCCCGTACCTCTTTCAGCACGGGGCCGAGGCGATAGTCCCGGACATCGGGCCGCGTGCGTTCCAGTGCTCGCGTCGCGGCGATGCCGTCAAGGTGTGGGCGGCACTCCTGCGTTACGGGCAGACGGGGATCGCCGGTTTCTACGACCACCTGTGCGCGCTCACGAGCGCCTTTCACGGGATGGTGGAGGCGCATCCCCGGTTCGAAGCGTTGCACCTCCCGGAGACCAACATCCTCTGCTTTCGCTACACGGGCGGCGCGGCGACCGACGAGGGGGCGCTCGACGAGTTGAACCGCCGCATGCGCGAGCGATACAACATGTCCGGAGAGGGGTGGATCACGTCGACCCTCCTCGACGGACGGCGCGTGCTGCGCGTGACGATCATCAATCCGCGCACCACCGAGGTGCACCTCGCGCAGGTGCTGGACGGGCTCGATCGGGTTGGCGCCGCGCTCGCCTGACGAGTCGCGGCGCAGTACTAAAGCGCCTTCTTGATCGCCGCCTCGATGTCCTGGTCGCCGCCGGCCCCCGCGTAGACGATCTTCCCCGCCTTGTTGACGACGATCACCGTCGACGTCGCCTTCACGCCGTACACCGCGTCGGCTTCGCCCTTGCGATCGTAGAAGGTCTCCACGTCGAAGCCGTACTTCTCCATGTGGAGCTTCACGCGCTGCGGCGACTGGTTGAACGAGACCGCGAGCCCGAGGAACTTCACCTGGGTGCCGTACTTCTTCTTGGCGGCAATGATCTTGGGCTCGAGCTGCTTGCAGTTCTCGCACCAGGTGGCCCACACCTCGATGAGGAGGGGCGACTTCCCGATGAACGGCGCCAGGTTCGCCGGCTTGCCGTCGAGCGTCTCGACCTTGAGGTCTGGGAGCGTGGAGCCTAACGGGAGGTCGATGGCGTACTGCGCCCGGGCCACCGCCGGCGCGGCGAGCACGGCGCCGCCCACGAGTGCGACGATAGCCAGTCGACGCGCGAGGGCGCGGGCACGGAGAACGATCATATCAGGAGTTGCCCCATCTTCACGAGGTAGTACTCGGCGACGCCGAGCATCACGATGCCGAAGACCTTCTTGACGCGCACCATCCACAGCCCGGCTTTCGGGAGGCGCGACACCGCCCCCGACGATACCCCCACGACGACCAGGAGGGTGCACATCCCGAGCGAGAAGGCGAACAGATAGATGAAGCCGAGCCACGCGCTTTTCGTTTCGGTGACCCAGGTGAGGACGGCGATCATCACCGGCGCCGAGCAGGGGGCGGCGACGAGTCCCGACATCGCCCCCATGGCCAAGGCCCCGCCAAAGCGGCCACCGCTCCCCGCCGTGGCGGCGCGCTGCGTGAGAAAGGCCGGGAGGCGCACCGGGATCACGTCGAGCATCGAGAGCGCGGCCAGCATCAGGACGTTGGCCATCGCGAAGTACAGCCACGGGTTCGTGCTGACCCGCCCGAACATCGTCCCGGTCATCCCGGCAAAGAGCCCCAGTCCGGCGTAGACCAGCGAGAGCCCAAGGACGTACGTGAGGCTCAGGAGCAGCGGGCGCAGGCGCGAAGTCGGGGCTCCTGTGCTACCGGCCGTCTCGCCGCCGACGATCGCCGCCGTGATCGGGATCATCGGGTAGATGCACGGGGTCAGCGACGTCAGGACCCCGGCCAGGAAGAGGAGCGGGAGGGCGGTGGCCGGAGAGCCCGAGAGCTTGTCGGTGATGGCGGAGAAGTCCATACGTGGGATGAAGGCTATCCGTCGGACCCCGGTTCCGCTCGCCGCGGCCCCGACGCTCTCCGCAGTGCGAGATCGCTAGGCGACCGGTCGATCGAGGATGGTCCTCACGCGCCGGACGAGCGCTTCGGGTGCGAAGGGCTTTTCCAGCAGCTCCATCCCCGGCGCGAAGGCCCCCCGCTGCAGGAAGGCGTTCTCCGTGTAGCCCGAGACGTACAGCACGCGCAGAGACGGCTGCGACTGCAGCATCTCCTGCACCAGGGCGAGCCCGCTCATGCGTGGGAGGACGATATCCGAGACCACCATCGCGATGCGTTCGCGTTCCTGCCCGAAGATCGCCAGCGCCGACTCGGCCGAGTGCGCCTCGAGTACGCGATAGCCGAAGCGCTTGAGCGCGTAGCTCGACACGCGACGCACGCGCTCGTCGTCCTCCACCACGAGCACCGTCTCGGCGCCGTTGAGTCGTGCGACGACTTCGGGGGCGCGGCGCGGCGCGGGGACGTCGTCGTCGGCGGCGCGCGGGAGGTAGACCTTGAACGTGCTCCCCTTCCCGAGTTCGCTGTACACCGAGATGTGCCCGCCCGACTGGCGGACGATCCCGTAGGACGTGGCCAGCCCCAGCCCGGTGCCGCGGTCGCGGTCCTTCGTGGAGAAGAACGGCTCGAAGAGGCGCGAGATGGTGAGCGTGTCCATGCCGCTCCCCGAATCCGTGATGGCGATCATCACATGTTCGCCCGCCGCGGCGTCGGCATGCGTGGCGGCGTAGGCCTCGTCGAGCATGAGGTTCGCGGTCTCGATCGTGAGCAGTCCGCCGTCCGGCATCGCGTCGCGCGCGTTCACCACCAGGTTCATGATGACCTGCTCGAGCTGTCCCGGGTCGACCATGACCGGGGTGATGGCGGTGTCGAGGAAGGTCTGCACCTCGACGTCCTCGCCCAGGACGCGCGTCAGCATCTTCTGCAGGTTGCCGATGATCTCGTTGACGTTCACGAGATGTGGCTGCAGCACCTGGCGCCGCGAGAAGGCGAGCAGCTGTCGGGTCAGCGCGGCGGCGCGGTCGGCGGCCTGCAGGACCTGGTCGATATCCTCGCGCGCGCGACTGGAGGGGAGCTGCTCGTCCATGGCAAACGAGGCAAAGCCACGAATCGCCGTGAGCAGGTTGTTGAAGTCGTGCGCCACGCCGCCGGCGAGCCTCCCGACCGCCTCCATGCGCTGGGCGATCGCCAGCTGTTCGCCCACCTGCTGCTCGACCGTGATGTCGGCGATCGAGCCGATGACGCGCTCGGCGATGCCGCTGACCCAGGCGATCACGGCGCGCCCCTCGACCATGGCGAACGTGCCATCGCCCCGCTGGAAGCGGTAGCGTCGCGTGCAGTGCTCGTGCTGCGAGCGAATAGCCTCGGCGAGCAGGCCGGTCGGCGCCGGCGCGGTCCTCGGGATGCATGCGCGACTCGAACCAGGCCATCGACGGCTCCACCTCACCCGGGGCGTAGTGAAACAGGTCGTAGATGGCGGCGTTCCACTGCAGCTCGCCCGTGGCCGGATTCCACTCCCAGATGGCCTCCTTGGTGACGCTGGCGAGCAGGCGGTGCCGTTCTTCGGAGATGCGCAGCGCCTCGAAGGCGAGCACACGCTCGGTGACGTCGCGGGCATGTGCCATGCGCGCGGGACGCCCGTCGAAGTCGACGTCGTGCGAGTCGACCTCGACCGAGAGAAGCGAGCAGTCCTTGCGACGGTGGGTGAAGGTGCCGGAATGCCGCACGCCGGGGCCGACCTGCTGAGCGCGATCCGCACACTCCGAATTCCGACGCCGGGCGGATGTCGAAGATCGTCATCGCCAGGAACTCGTCGTGCGAGTAGCCATAGGCGTCGATCGCCGCCTCGTTCACGGCGAGGAACCGATGGGACTCGCGGTCGATGACCCAGAGTGGGACCGGACTCCCCTCGAACATGCTGCGATATCGCAGCTCCGATGCCTCCAGTCGCGCACCAGACTCCACGCGCTGCGCCAGCTCCTGCTGCAGCGAGCTCACGAGCTGCGCGTTTTGGACGGCGAGGGCTGCGTGTTGCGCGAGGGTGGCAACGAGATCGGCATCGTCCGCGGTGAACGGTCGCGCGTCTCCCAGGGCGAGCAATTGCAGGATGCCGAAGGTCCGCCCGTGCGCATGGAGTGGCGCCACGAGGAGTGCGGCACGAGGAGATGCGGACTGCCTCTGTCACCCGCTGGCGCCGACGGCCAGGGGAGGTCGGCGCTGGAGCTGATGCGGTAGATGCGCGTCTCCCCGGCGTCGAGCAGCGCACGCGTCGCGGCATGATCGAGCGACAAGGGCTGCAGTAGTCTGGTGGCAGCCGTGCCGGCAGCGTCGGTGGCGTCGGGTGAGGAGGCGGTGGCGACCCGGTGCAGCGCCCCGTCCTGCACCAGGTCGAAGGTGGCGGCGTTGGCGAGCTGCGGGACCACGAGTTCCGCGAGACCATGGAGCATGCCCTGAAGGTCGACGCCGGAGGCGACGAGCGAGGTCATGCGCGAGGAGCGAGAGGCGCTCCCGGTGTTCGGCAGGTGCCGAATCGGTCATCGGGGCCACGGGTCGGGAGCCGTGAAGGGCAGGGCGCGGGGGCGGGACGCGTGAAGCGGAGTCTGGGGGGAGGAATGGCGGCCGCGTGAGCGTGAAGGCCGGAATGGAGCTGCCGCGAGGCCATCGCGGCGTCGCCGACCTCGTCCCCTGATTGTCGGCGGGGGCGAAGGCCTCGGGTCGGCGGGCCGCTCCCCGCCCGTCTGCGGTTAGATTCCGTATCCCGTCGACGCCGCGTGCTGCAGGCGCGCCGTCCGGGTCCCCGTCTCCCGTCCCCCGTCTCCAAAGCAATGGCTCCGCAGTTCATCTACGTCATGAAGGCGTTGACCAAGGTGGTCCCGCCGTCGCGCGTCATCCTCAACGACATCTGGATCTCCTTCTATCCCGGGGCCAAGATCGGCGTCCTGGGGAGCAACGGGGCCGGGAAGTCGTCCCTGCTGCGCATCATGGCCGGGGTCGACAAGGACTGGAACGGTGAGGCCTGGGCGGCGCAGGGGACGAAGATCGGCTACCTCCCGCAGGAGCCGCAGCTCGACCCGACGCTCACCGTGCAGGGGAACGTCGAGTTGGCAGTGAAGGAGCAGCGCAACCTGCTCAACCGCTTCAACGAGATCTCCATGGCCTTCGCCGAGCCGATGAGCGACGAGGCGATGCAGAAGCTCCTCGACGAGCAGGCCAAGGTGCAGGACAAGATCGACCACATGGACCTGTGGAACCTCGACAACAAGATCGAGGTGGCGATGGATGCGTTGCGGCTGCCGCCGGCCGACGCCGACGTGACGACGCTCTCGGGCGGTGAGAAGCGCCGCGTGGCGCTCTGCCGCGTCCTGCTCGAGCAGCCCGACATGTTGCTGCTGGACGAGCCGACGAACCATTTGGACGCCGAGAGCGTGGCGTGGCTCGAGCACTTCCTCGCCGACTTTGCCGGGACGGTGGTGGCCATCACCCACGATCGCTACTTCCTGGACAACGTGGCCAAGTGGATCCTCGAGCTCGATCGCGGGAGTGGCTTCCCGTACGAGGGGAACTACACGCAGTGGCTGGAGCAGAAGAAGACGCGCATGGCGCAGGAAGAGAAGTCGGCCAGCGCGCGCCAGAAGACGCTCGAGCGCGAGTTGGAGTGGGTGCGCATGGGGGCCAAGGCGCGTCAGGCCAAGAGCAAGGCGCGTATCCAGAAGTACGAGGAGCTGGCCAGCGAGGCGCAGCAGGAAAAGGTGACGCAGAACGAAATCGTCATCCCGCCGGCGCCGCGGTTAGGCAACGACGTGGTGATCGCCAAGGGGCTCAAGAAGTCGTACGGCGACAAGCTGCTGTTCGAGAACGTGAACTTCGACCTCCCGCGCGGTGGCATCGTCGGGATCATCGGCCCCAACGGGGCGGGGAAGACGACGCTCTTCCGGATGATCACGGGGCAGGAGACGCCCGACGAAGGGACGCTCAAGATCGGCGACACGGTGCAGATCTCGTACGGCGACCAGACGCGCACGCTCGATGGGGCGCGCACGGTGTGGGACGAGATCTCCGGCGGGCGCGAGATGATCCCGGTGGGGAAGAAGGAGATGAACTCGCGCGCCTACGTCGGCTCGTTCGGCTTCAAGGGGAGCGACCAGCAGAAGCTCGTCGCCAACATGTCGGGCGGCGAACGCAACCGCTTGCACCTGGCGAAGACGGTGATGATCGGCGGCAACCTGCTCCTGCTCGACGAACCGACCAACGACCTCGACGTCGATACGCTGCGCGCGCTGGAAGAAGCGGTGCTCGACTTCGCCGGCTGCGCGGTGATCATCTCCCACGATCGCTGGTTCCTGGACCGTGTGGCGACGCACATCCTGGCCTTCGAGGGGAACTCGGAAGTGGTCTGGTTCGAGGGGAACTACCAGGGCTACATCGAGGACCTCAAGAAGCGGAAGGGGCCGGATGCCGACCAGCCGCATCGGGTGCAGTACCGGAAGCTGGTGCGGTAGCCCCAGAAGACGGGAAGACGGGAAGACGGGAAGACGAGAGGGAATACCCTCGAGCGCCGAGTGCTGCGCCCGCGGGTCCGTATCTCGTCTTCCCGTCTTCTCGTCCTCCCGTCTTCCCTCTTCTCAGGCGAAAGGCACCACCGCCACGCTCATCGGCGCGTGATGCAACACGCCGCGCGATACCGACGCTTCCCACAGACGTTCGAAGCCGTGGCGCTGGTGCGAGCCGACCACGAGCAGGTCGACGTGTCGCGCGTGGGCGAATTCGATCAGCGCGCTGTCGATGCGCCCCAGGTTGGGCTCCAGCTGCAACTCGACGGGGGCATCGGGGAGCACCACGGCGACGCGGGCGGCGAGCTCGCTGGTGAGCGCGTCGAGCGTCGCCGGGAAGAGTTCGATCCCCGCCCCCGGCCCCGACGCGCCCAGGCGCTCGTTCTCGAAGGCGGGGTGGACGACCTGGCACACCGTCAGCTGCACGTTGCCCAGCGACGCCAGCCACCCGGCCCAGGCCAGCGCCCCCCGCGCCGAGGTGCCCGAGTCGAAGGCGACGGCCACGCGGAGCGGCGCGCTTCCCGCGCGCCAGCGCTCCCATGCCCCCCCCTCGCGCACCACGAGCACTGGGACGGGCGACGACATGGCCACCCGTCCGGCGACGCTCCCGAGCAGCAGGCGCTCGATCGCCGAATGCCCGACGGCCCCCAGTACCACCAGCGGGACGTCGTGCGACCGGGCGCGCGACACCAGCGCATCCTCCGCGACCCGCGGGTCGAGGTCTCCGTCAGCCGCAACCCCCGCGGCCCGGACGCGCGCGACCTCGGCGGCGAGGCGCTCGGCACGCGTGGCGGCGAGCCCCCCCGCCCCCTGCGACGTGTCAGGGAACGCGGCGGCGTGTAGCCGGGCCCCGGTCGCGCAGACCACCTGCACGGCACTTCCCGCGCGACGGGCCACCTCGGTCGCGGCCAACAGCGCGTGGCCGGCGGCCGGCGAAAAATCGGTTCCGCAGAGGATTGGCATGGCGTCCCTCCTGTCGACGGCAGCCTAACGATGCGCGGGGACGCGCACCAGCACCGGGACCGTTGCCCCGCGCACCACCTTGTCGGCCACGCTGCCGATGAGCAGTCGCGCCGTCGCCCCGCGCCCGTGTGACGTCATGGCGATGAGCGAGGCGCCGCACTCGTGCGCGTAGGCGAGAATGGCCTCGGCCGGGCTCTGGTGCACCGGGATGTGCGTCCGCACCTGCACCCCGTGCGCGCGCAATCGCTCGGCGACCGCGGCGACGTGCCGCACCGCCGCATCGCGCTTGGCGCTGAGACGCTCGGCGGTGTCGGCCGAGTCGACCGCGTCGGCGGCGTCAGCGCTGCCGGCGGTTACGACCTCGAGCGCAGACGGCGGTGGGAGCCAGCGCACCGGGACCACGACGTGCACGAGGTGATACGTCGCCTCGTGGCCGGCGACGGCGAGCGCGTCGGCGATGATCTCCTCGCTGACACTCCCGTCGTCGATCGGGATGACGACGGTCGCGAAGGAGCCAGCGTCGGCCGGCGGGGCGGCGGCTGAGACGTCACGCAGCAGCAGGAGCGGGGTGAGCGTGCTGCGCAGGAGCCCGTCCGCCACGCTCCCCAGCCAGGCGCGACTGATCCCGCTGCGACCGTGCGTGGTCATCACGATGAGGTCGTGCCCCCCAGCCAGCACGCGAGTGGCCAGGCGCTCCACGGGACGTCCGTGCAGGAGGGTGACGCCGGTTGCGACGTCCGGCGCCATCTGCGGGAGGCGGAGGCGGAGCGCGGCGGCGTAGCGCTCGGACTCGACGCGGAGGTCGTGATCGAGGCGGGCGTCGGCGACCGGGGCGCCGCTCGTGGCGAGCGGGTCGGCGGCCTCGGGGACGACGATGACCGCATCGACACGCGTGGCCGCGGTGCGCCGCGCGAGGGCGATGGCGGTGGGGAGGGCGGTCTCGGCGAGCGGCGAGCCGTCGACTGGGACGAGGATAACGCGCATGGACGCCTTCTCCGGTTGGCGATGGAGGCCGAGCGGCGTCGACGATCCGGAAAACGCACGGCCCGCGGGCGCGTGGCCTCTGTCTAACAATGGAGAACCAGAACCGGGACGGCAACGGCAGGCCATGCCCCGAACGCCGCGATTCCCCTACAGCGCGCCCCCGCGCCGGTCGGTTCGCCCGTCGTGGCTACCGGTCGAGGAACTCGCGCGCGGCCATGAAGCCGAGGAAGGTCCCGGCCAGTGCGAGCACCACGCTCGTGACGGCATAGGTCGCGGCCTTGCCGTAGTGCCCGCTCTCCAGGAGGACCGCGGTCTCGTAGCTGTACGTCGAGAAGGTGGTGTAGCCGCCGCAGAAGCCGACGGTGAGCAGGGCGCGCAGCTCGGGCGACATCGCGCTCGAGGCCATCGCCACGCGCATCAGGAAGCCGAGCAGGAGCGACCCGGTGAGGTTGATCGTGAAGGTCCCCCACGGGAAGGTCCCCGCCGCGCGAGGTTGCAGCAGCGCCCCCAACAGGAAGCGCGCCACGCTCCCCGCCGCCCCCCCGATGGCGATGACGCCGATCAGGCGCATGGGTTTGCAGCTGACGAAGTGGAGGACGTCCTCACGCGTCGATCACGGGGCGGAGTCGTGGAACTTGACACTCGTCTCGCGCTCCAGCGCCCAGCGCAGCCCCCACGAATCCTCGAAGAGGATCAGCGGGGCGCCGAAGGCGTCGTACAGGATGTTGCGCCCGCGCTCGCGCCCCACGCGCTCGATGGCGTCCTTGGGGCCGGTGACCCAGCGCGGATAGCGCCCGGCGATCTTCTCCAGGCGGCAGCGCACCCCGTACTCATGCTCGAGGCGGTGCAGCATCACGTCGAACTGCAGCATGCCGACGGCGCCGATGAGCGGCGTGGGACCCGAGACTTCGGTGGGCGAGGTGAAGAAGACCTGCGCCGCCCCTTCCTCAGTGAGCTGTCGCAACCCCGCGTCGAGCTGCTTGCGCTTCATCGGGTCGATGAGGACGACGCGCGCGAAGTGCTCGGGGGGGAAGCGCGGGATCCCGGTGAACTCGGGATTGCCGTCTTCGGCGAGCGTGTCGCCGATGCGGAGGTTGCCGCGGTCGATCACGCCGATCACGTCCCCCGGCCAGGCCTCTTCCACTGCGGTGCGTTCGCGCGCCATGAACTGCTGCGGCGCCGAGAGTCGGACCTTCTTCCCGGTGCGCACCTGGGTGACTTCGAGCCCGGCGACGAAGCGCCCCGAGCAGATCCGCACGAAGGCGATGCGGTCGCGATGCCGCGGGTCCATGTTCGCCTGGATCTTGAAGACGAAGCCCGTGAAGCTCGGGTTGGTCGGCTCGATGATCCCGGTCGTGCTTTCGCGCGGGAGCGGCGGCGGGGCCAACTCGAGGAACTCCCGCAGGAACGGCTCGACCCCGAAGTTGGTCAGCGCGCTGCCGAAGAAGACCGGGGAGAGCTCGCCTCGCATCACGGCGTCGCGATCGAACGGATGCCCCGCGGCGTCGAGCAGCTCGATGTCGTGCAGCAGCTGCGCGTACGGTTCGTCGCCCACGCGCGCGCGCGTGTCGGCGGAGTGCAGCGGGAGGCGCTGGGCGATGGCGCGCGTGGCGCCGTGGTGCTCGTCCTTGCCGAACAGGTGCACCTGGTCGAGCCGCCGGTCGTACACGCCCACGAAGGCGTTGCCGTGGAAGATGGGCCAGGTGATGGGGTGACAGTCGATCCCCAGGTCGGCCTCGACGTCGCTCAGCAGCTTGAGCGAGTCCTCGCCCACACGGTCGCACTTGTTGACGAAGGTGAAGATCGGGGTCCGCCGCTTCTTGCAGACTTCGAAGAGCTGGCGCGTGCGCTCCTCGACCCCTTTGCGGTTGTCGAGGAGCATGACGGCGCTGTCGGCGGCGACGAGCGTCCGGTAGGTGTCTTCGGAGAAGTCCTCGTGCCCTGGGGTGTCGAGGAGGTTGACCGCGAAGCCGTCGTACTCGAACTGCATGACGCTCGAGGTGACGGAGATGCCGCGCTCCTGTTCCAGCTTCATCCAGTCCGACGTGGCGTGCCGCTCGGCGCGGCGCGACTTGACCGCGCCGGCCAGGTGGATGGCTCCGCCGTAGAGGAGGAGCTTTTCCGTGAGCGTGGTCTTCCCAGCGTCGGGGTGGGAGATGATGGCGAAGGTGCGCCGGTGGGAGACGGCGCGTTCGAGCTCGAGGGCGACTTCTGTGGGCATCCTCAAAACTACTGCGTGAGAAGACGAGAAGACGAGAAGACGAGTGGGGTCTGGAGGCCAGGACGCGCGTCCGTCTCCATTGCGTCTTCCCCCCTCCCGCGCTTTTGGCATCTGGCGCGTATACTCTGCCGAGGTCCGTCCCGGGGCCTGTCACAGCATCACCGGAGCCCACATGTCACACTCGCTGGTCCGTTCCCGTTCGTGGCGCCTCGCGGCCGCCGTCCTCACGGCGACGCCGAGCGTCCTGTTCGCGCAGCAGAACGCCGATGCCACCTGGCAGCCGCGCGAGGTCCTGACGAAGGAGACGTACGTCGCGCCGCCGTCGTCGATTGCCCGGCTGGTGAGCGCGCCGCGCCAGAACCAGGCGCCGCTCACCGACCTGAGCCCCGATCGCCGGTACTTCCTGCGGACCATCACGGACGGGCTGCCGTCGGTGCAGGTCTTCGGCAAGCCGCATTACTACTTCGCCGGGTTGCAGGTGGACTACCAGGCCAACCGGGCGCGGTCGCTCACCAATCGTGGGGCGACGTCGCTGGCGCTGGTGGAGGCGACGACGGGGAAGGTGACGACGATCGAGGCGCCCAAGGGGGCGACGATCGCCTCGCCGGCCTGGTCGCCCGACGGGTCGCGCATCGCGTACCTCGCCGACTTCGACAACGCGACCAAACTGTATGTAGCCGATGTCGCCACGGGGAAGTCGCGCCCGCTCGGCACGGGGTCGCTCCTGGCGACGCTGGTCACCGCGCCGGAGTGGTCGGGCGACGGGAGCAAGGTCTTCACGGTCCTCCTTCCCGACGGGCGCAAGCCCGAGCCCAAGCGCCCGGCGATCGAGACCGGGCCGCTGGTGCGCATCACCGACGGCGACAAGAACAAGACGCGCACGTATGCGTCGCTGCTGCGCGATGCGTTCGAGCGGGAGCTGATGGAGTACTACGTCACGGGGCAGCTCGCGGCGGTCGATGCACGGAGCGGGGCCGTCAGCAAGATCGGCGCGCCGGCGATGATCGCCGCGATCGACCCGTCGCCCGACGGCAAGTACGTGCGCGTGACGCGCATGGATGCGCCGTTCTCGTACATCGTGCAGTACACCAACTTCGCGCAGCGCGAGGAGCTGTGGGACGCGGCCGGCAAGGTCGTGACCACGCTGGTGGTGCGTCCGCTGCGTGAAGGGGACACGCCGGTGGCCGATGGCCCCGTGGCGTCGCAGGCGGCCGACACCGCCAGGCGCAACTTCGCCTGGCTCCCCAACGGGGGCGGGCTCACCTTCCTCAAGCAGGATCCGGCGCCAGCGCGCGGGGCCGGTGCCGACACGGCCGAGGCGCCGCGCGGCCCGGGGGCCAACGGGGCGCGCCGCAAGGACAAGCTCTTCACCTGGGCGGCGCCGTTCGCGACCGGGACCGAGAAGGTCGTCCACGAGAGCGACACCCGCATGAGCGGCGTCCTCTTCACCGACGACGCCAAGGTGGCCTTCGTCGCCGAGAACGCGACGGGGACGGGGCATGTGTACGCGGTGTACGTCGACGAACCTGGCAAGCGCTACACGCTGTGGCGCCTGCGCGGGATCACCGCGAGCGTCGGGCGTCGCGGTGGCTTCTTTGGCGGCGGCGGACGTGGCGGGGCGGGCGATGACTCGCTCACGTTCTACCAGAACCCCGGCAACCTGATGGTGCGGCGTGGCAAGATGGGGGTCGACGTGGCGATGCTGTCGAGCGATGGCACGCACGCGTACCTCGAGGGGACGCGCTACTTCAAGGACTGGCAGACGCAGGCCCCGCGCGGCTTCGTCGACAAGGTCGAGATCAAGTCGGCCAAGAAGACGCGCCTCTTTGAAGGGGCGGCGGACACGTTCGACAACGTGGTGGCCGCGCTGGACGACGACTTCAGCAAGGCGGTGCTGACGCGCGAGTCGCCGTCGATGGTCCCCAACACCTTCGTGCGCGAGATGGCGTCGGGGACGCTCACGCCGGTGACGAACAACGCCGACCTCACCCCCGAGTTCACCAACGCCGTGCGCAAGCGCGTCGAGGTGACGCGTGCCGACGGGATCAAGTTCATCGTGAACGTGACGCTTCCCGCCGGCTATGTCGCCGGGACGCGCCTCCCCGGGATGCTCTGGCTCTATCCGTACGAGTACACCGACCAGGCGGGCTACGACCGCACGCTACGCACGGAGAACATCAACCGTTTCCCGCAGGCCGGGCCGCGCACGATCGAATATCTCGTCACGCAGGGGTACGCGGTCGCCAACTTCTCGCCGCCGGTGATCGGTGCGGCGGGGCGCATGAACGACAACTACGTCACCGACCTGCAGAAGAACCTGTCGGCTGTCATCGATGAACTCGACCGGCAGCAGTTCATCGATCGCACCAAGCTGGCGATCGGCGGGCACAGCTACGGCGCCTTCACCACGGTGAATGCGCTGGTGCACACGCCGTACTTCAAGGCGGGGATTGCCGGCGACGGGATGTACAACCGCACGCTCACCCCCAGCGGCTTCCAGAGCGAGCGTCGCGACTTCTGGGAAGGGCAGGAGACGTATCTCGAGATGTCGCCCTTCTTCAAGGCCGACCAGCTCACGGGGGCGCTCCTCATGTACCACTCCATCGAGGACCAGAACGTCGGGACGGCCCCGATCTCCTCGGAGCGCCTGATGCACGCGCTCGAGGGACTCGGCAAGACCGCGTCGCTGTACATGTATCCGTACGAGGACCACGGCCCGGCCACGAAGGAGACGCTGCTGGACCAGTGGGCCCGCTGGACCGCCTGGCTCGACGTGTACGTGAAGCAGGGCGAGAAGAAGCCGGTGAAGGCGCAGAAGCCTATCTCCTGAGAGGACGGGAAGACGGGAAGACGGGAAGACGAGAGAACGGACCTGGGGGGCTGGCACTCGCGTGCCGGCCCCCCAGTGCTCTTGAGCTCACTCGTCTTCTCGTCTTCCCGTCTTCCCGTCTTCCGCTCTCTAGAGCGCTCCAACCTCCGCGTCCTGCGCCGCCAACAGTCGAGCGATCGCTTCTTCCGGCACCGGCCGGGAGAAGAGCGTCCCCTGGCCCAGCTCGCAACCCAGAGCCTGCAGGCTCACGCGTTGCGCCTCGGAGTCGACTCCTTCGGCGACGGTCTCCAGCGACAGGGCCTTGCCTAACGCCACGATGGTGCGGGCCAGGGCGGTCTGCGAGCCGCCGCGGGCGACCCCGCCCACGAAGACGCGGTCGATCTTGAGCATGTCCACCGCCGTCCCCTGCAGGTAGCCGAGCGACGAGGCCCCCATCCCGAAGTCGTCGATCGCCAGGCGCACCCCCAGGTGGTGCAGGCGCTGCATCTGGTCGCGGGCCGCGGCCGACGCCTGCATGAGCGCGGCCTCCGTCACCTCGAGGACCAGCGACGATGCGGAGAGCCCCGACGCCGCCAACGTGCTCCGCACGTCGGCGTAGAAGGTCGGGGCCTGCAGCTGTCGGAGCGACACCTTGGTCGACAGCACCAGCGCCCCGCGCGAGCGGGCCCCGTGCCCGGCGGGAACGGGCCACCGCGCCACCGCGCTGCAGGCGCGCTGGAGCAGCGCCTGCCCCAGTTCCACGATGATCCCGCTCTCCTCGGCCGCGGGGAGCCAGACCGCGGGGGACACCGTGCCGCGCTGCGGGTGCTCCCAGCGCATCGTCGCCTCCACGCCGCGCAGGTCACCGGTGGCCAGCTCGTGGATCGGCTGGAACAGCAGCTGCAATGCGCCGGTACGCACCGCCTCCCGCAGGTCGTCCTCCAGCAGGCGGCGTGCGCGCTCCTCCTCGTGCATCGACGACTCGAAGATCACCCAGCACGACTTCCCCGCCGTCTTGGCCCGGTACAGCGCCACGTCGGCCTCGTGCAGCAGCACCTCGACCGGGTCGCGGTGCCGGTCGCCCGCCACGGCTGCCGCTGCCGCCGTGCCATCGCCGTCCGCGTCGGCCGGGTCGCCGACCGCGATCCCGATGCTCGTCCCGACCCCCACCATCCGGTCGCCGACGGTGAAGGGCTGCGACACCGCTCGCAGGATGCGGTCGGCCACCACCACCGCATGCGCCTCGTCGGGGACGTGCTCCAGCAGGACGGCGAACTCGTCACCGCCCAGCCGCGCCACCAGGTCGCTCCCGCGCGTCGCACTCAGCAGGCGATCCGCGACCTGCTGCAGCACCTTGTCGCCGGCCGCGTGACCTAACGAGTCGTTGACCCCCTTGAAGCCGTCGAGGTCGAGCGCCAACACCGCCACGCGTTCTGACGGGCCGCTGGCCAGCGCCTGCACCACGCGCGCACGAAAATGCCGGCGGTTGGCCAGCCCGGTGAGCCCGTCGTGGTGCGCCTGGTGCGACAACGCCTCGCGCGACGAGCGCAGCTCGTCGACCAGCAGGATGTTGCTCAGCGCCGTGGAGGCCAGCGCCGCCAGCGCCTCGAGGACCGCCACGTCGGCGGGACCGTACGCCTCCGCCTCCCGGCTGCAGATCGCCAGCACCGCCGCCACCTCCTCCCCCACGATGACCGGCGTGCGCATCATCGACCCGGCGCGCGGTTCCGTCGCCACCGTCTTCTCCCTCGCCCCTGACACCCCGCCGCACTCGTCCACCGAGATGAGCGTGCCGCGCTCGTCGATCACGCGGCGCAGGTCGCCCTTGAGCGGAAGCGCGACCGTCTGGTCGTCGTCGGGGGAATCACCGAGCAGGTGCAACGTCCCGGTGCGCGCATCCAGCAGCGCCAGCGCGAACTCCTGCATGTCCAGCACGCGCTCGCACGACTGGCGCAGCACGTCGCGCAGCGCGCGCGCCGAGCCGGCCGCCAGCACGCCGGCCGCGGCGTCGGCCACCGCGGCCATCCGTTCTGCCATCTGCGTGGCGTCGTGGCGGGCGGCGCGCATCGACTCCTCGGCGCGGGCGCGCTCCTCCACTTCATCTTCGAGCGAACGCACCGCCGTCCCCAGCTTCTCGGCGGTGACGTTGAAGCTCACCCCCAGGAATCCGACGTCATCCAGCGCACGCGTCGGCAGGCGCACCGAGAAGTCGCCCTCGGCCAGATCGGCCAGCGCCCGCCGCGCCCGCCGCACGCGATGCATGTAGCGAATCGGGTTCTGCATCGAGAGCCACGAGATGGCCCCCAGGCAGAACGTCTCGACGAGGATGTGCGCGACCGCCTGCTCGTGCGGCCCCATCACGCGCATGCCGATGTAGTGCGCGACCGGGTAGATCGTGCATCCCAGGACCAGCTGCACCCGCGCCGCGCTGGGATGCCCCATCGCGTACCCGGCGACGGCGTAGATCAGGAACGGAATGACGAGGTGCCCGTCGCCGCCGAACGAGACCACGAGGATCCCGAACATGATCGAGTCGAGGAGCTGCATCCCCCACAGGTGGCGCTCGTCGGCGACGCCACGCCGGTTCCAGCTCCCGACCAGCTCGTTGATGAGCAGCATCAGCACCGAGTCGACCACCAGCACCTGCCACGGCCCGTCCAGCACGTCGAACGCGAGATCGAGCGCGCCCAGGGCGAGGCACAGGATCACCAGGCGGAAACGCACCTGAATCGCGCGCTTCAGGAGCTCCCGCTGGAAGATCGTGCGCTCCCGGGCGATCAGGTCGTGCGCGGAGACGCTGGAGCTGGTGGGGGTGACGGGACGGGGCAAAACGGTCCGAGCGACGGGAGGGACGAGCGGGGGGCGAGGGCGGCAGCCTTGGGGATGAGTTTCGGCCGCCCGCTTCCCCCGCTGCAGCGCGCCAGCGCTCATGTGAAACGGCACATGAGGGGGCATGTGGACTTCACAAGTATTCGGCGACAACGTCTCCTCCCCGACAACGCTCCTCCACGAAGCCGCGTAGCTCCGGTGAGCCCTCCAGGCCCGGACCGACGTGCGGTAGGTGGAGGCGCAGCCTCCAGCACCTTCGTCGCGACTCCATGCGGCATTTCGAGATATCCGTGGGCCTCGTCAGTCGCTTTGCGGCGTGTGGGGCCCTCGTCCTCGCCAGCGCGTCGTGCGCCTCGGCGCCGCCACGCACCGTCGGCGGCGTGGCGAGCGTCAGCCCGGCCGCCGGGCGCCCCTGGTCGCCGCCGGCCGGCGCCGGGGCACCGTTCACCCCCGCCGAGCGCGCGGCGTCGCCGCGCGGGGGCGCGCCGCGCGAGGCCAGCGTCCCCGCCGACGTCGCGGGGCGGATCCAGCAGCTGTCGCTGGCCGACGTCGTCGATCTGGCGCTGGGCAACAGCCCGCTCACGCGCACCAGCTGGGCGCAGGCACGCGCCGCGGCGGCGGCGTACGGCTCGGCGAACGGGCGCTTTCTCCCGACCATCACCGGCGACGTGGCCGGCGGGCCGGCGCGCGCCATCTCGGCCAACCCGGCGCGCCTCCCCTCCAACCGCACCACCTGGGTGCCGTCGGTGGCGCTCCAGTACCTCCTGCTCGACTTCGGGGGGCGCGGCGGCGCCGCGCGCGGGGCACGCGAGGCGCTCTTTGCCGCCGATTTCGCCCATAACGCGACCGTGCAGTCGGTGATGCTGCAGACGCAACAGGGGTACTTCGCGTACCAGTCGGCGCGCGGTGTCCTGCTCGCGGCGCTGGCCACGGTCCAGACGGCGCGCGAGAACCTCGCGGCGGCCGATCGCCGCCACGAGGTGGGGCTGGCCACGATCGCCGACGTGCTGCAGGCGCGGACGGCGCTGGCGCAGGCCGAGCTGGCGCAGCAGGGGGCCGACGGGGCGCTGCAGGGGGCGCGCGCGACGCTCGCGCTGGCGATGGGGCTCGAGGCCAACCGTCCCTTCGAGGTCGCCATCGACACCACCCCACTCCCGCTGCGCGAGCTCGGCGAGAGCGTCGACTCGTTGATCGCCCGTGCCGAACGAGACCGTCCCGACCTGGCGGCCGCGCGGGCGCTGGCGCGACAGGGGGAAGCGCAGGTGCAGGTCGCCCGATCCGCGACGCTCCCCAGCCTGACCATGGGAAGCTCGGCCGGGCGCAACTTCTCCAACGCGCCCGCCCTCGAGGGGCAGACCTATGCGCTGTCGTTCGGGGTGCAGATCCCGATCTTCAGCGGGCTCGCGCGGCAGTACGACGTGGTCGTCGCCCGCGAGAACGCGGCCGCCGCACTGGCCCGTGCCGAGCAGGCGCGGTTGCAGGCGGCGGCGCAGGTCTTCACTTCCTACCATGCGCTGCGCACGGCGGCGCAGCGCGTCACCACCTCGGCCAACCTGCTGGCGAGTGCCACGCAGTCCGAGCAGGTGGCGCGCGGGCGGTATGCGGAGGGGGTGGGGAGCATGCTCGACGTGCTGACGGCGCAGGGGGCGCTCGCCGATGCGCGGGCGCAATCGGTCACGGCGCGCTGGACCTGGTATTCGGTGCTCGCACAGCTCGCCCGCGATGCGGGAGCGCTCACTCCGGCGGGGGCCATGGCCCCTCGCGTTTCTCCCGACTCTACCGCTGGATTGCCTCGATGACGTGGTTCGTTTCCCTCGCGCCTGCGGTCGTTCGTTCCCGGTCCGCGACGCTGCTGCTCGCCAGTGCGGCCCTGGTGGCCGTCGGCTGCAAAAAGCCCGCGGCACCCACCCGGCCGCCCGTGGCGGTCACGGTGGCGACGTCGGCGCGTGGCGCGGCGCCGTATGTCGTGACCGCGAACGGGCTGGTCGAGCCGCAGCAGTCGGTGGCGCTGCAATCGCAGGTGGGGGGCGTCCTGCTCGCGGTCCACTTTCGCGAGGGGGACGAGGTGCAGCAGGGGCAGCTGCTCTTCACCATCGACCGGCGTCCGTACGAGGCGGCGCTGCGGCAGGCCGAGGCGGTGTTGGCGCGCGACGTGGCACAGGCGGAGAATGCGAAGCGCGATTCGGCGCGTTTTGCCGCGTTGGTGCAGAAGGACTACGTCACGCGCGCGCAGGCCGACCAGTCGGCGGCCAACGCCACGGCGCTCGCCGCCGTGGTCGATGCCGATCGCGCCGCGGTCGCCAACGCCCGCTTCAACCTCGACAACGCGACGATTCGCGCCCCCATCGCTGGCAAGACGGGGAGCTTGCTCGTGCGCGCCGGCAACCTGGTGCGCCCCGGGGCGGTCCCGCCGCTGGTGGTGATCAACCAGATCCGCCCCATCCTGGTGCGCTTCTCGGTGCCGGAGCGCGAGTTTCCACAGGTGCAACGGTATGCGGGGCAGGGGGCACTCCCGGTGCGTGCCCTCCATTCGGCCAACGATTCGCAGCCGATCGTCGGGCAGCTGAGCTTCGTGGACAACGGGGTCGACACGACCACGGGCACCGTCACGCTCAAGGGGCGCTTCGCCAACGACGACCGGCGGTTGTGGCCCGGGCAGTTCGTGCGTGTGGAGCTGGAGCTGTTCAGCGATTCGAGCGCGGTGCTGGTCCCGAGCCAGGCGGTGCAGGCGGGACAGGACGGGACCTTCGTCTTCACCGTCGATGCGAAGGGGGCGGCGGTGATGAAGCCGGTCGTCGCCGGCCGTCAGGTGGGTAACCAGACCGTCATCGAGCAGGGGCTCGACGCCGGCGAGCGCGTGGTGACCGACGGGCAGGGGAAGTTGGCGCCGGGCTCCAAGGTGAGCATCAAGGCGGCTGGGGGGGCGGCCACCGCCGCTCCCGCCAAGCAGGGCGGGACCCCATGAACTTCACCGCGCTCTTCATCCGTCGTCCGGTCATGACCACGCTGGTCATGATCGCCATCCTCGCCTTCGGGACGATGGCGTATCGGCAGCTGGCGGTGAGCGACCTCCCCAACGTCGACTACCCCACGCTCACCGTCACGGCGTCGCTCCCCGGCGCCAGCCCGGAGACGATGGCCTCCGCGGTGGCGACGCCGCTGGAAAAGCAGTTCACGACGATTGCCGGGATCGACAACATGGTGAGCTCCAGCTCGTTAGGGGCCACGAGCATCACCATCCAGTTCACCCTCGATCGCAGCATCGACGCGGCGGCGCAGGACGTCCAGGCGGCGATCTCCAAGACGCTGCGGGAGCTCCCGCCGGGGATCGTCCCGCCGTCGCTACAGAAGACCAACCCCGCCGACGAGCCGTTCCTCTACCTCAACCTGCGCTCGAAGTCGTTGCCGCTGTCGGCGCTGGACGAGTACGGGCAGACGGTGCTGGGGCAGCGCATCTCGACCATCAGCGGCGTGGCGCAGGTGTCGATCTTCGGGACGCAGAAGTACGCGGCGCGCATCCAGCTCGACCCGCGCGCCCTGGCCTCACGCGGGATCGGGATCGACGAGGTGGCGAGTGCCGTGTCGCAGGGGAACGTGAACCTCCCCACCGGCGTGCTCTGGGGGCCCAACAAGGCCTACACCGTGAGAGCCGACGGGCAGCTGGAGAACGCCGCGCAGTTCGCCGAACTGGTCGTCGCCTATCGCAACGGGAACCCCGTGCGGCTGCGCGACGTGGGGCGCGTGAAGGACGACGTCCAGAACAACCGCGTGGCCGCCTGGTTCAACGACACGCGTTCCGTCACGCTGGCCGTGCAGAAGCAGCCGGGGACCAACACCGTGCAGGTGGCCGAGGCGGTGCATGCGCTCCTCCCCACGCTGCGCGCGCAGATGCCGGAGTCGGTGGAGATCGAGACCTTCTTCGATCGCTCCGAGGGGATTCGCGAGTCGGTGGCCGACGTGAAGTTCACGCTGGTGCTGACGCTCGCGCTCGTCGTGATGGTGATCTTCCTCTTCCTGCGCAACGTGCCGGCGACCGTCATCCCGTCGCTGGCCCTCCCCATGTCGCTGGTCGGGACGTTCGCGGTGATGTGGTCGCTCAAGTACAGCCTCGACAACCTCTCGCTGATGGCGCTCACCCTGGCGGTGGGCTTCGTGGTCGACGACGCCATCGTGATGCTGGAGAACATCGTCCGGCACATCGAGATGGGAAAGAAGCCGATGCAGGCGGCGCTCGACGGCGCCAAGGAGATCGGCTTCACGATCCTGTCGATGACGATCTCACTCACCGCGGTCTTCATCCCGCTGCTGTTCATGAGCGGGATCGTCGGGCGACTCTTCCACGAGTTTGCGGTGACGATCGCGGCGGCCATCCTCGTGTCGGGGTTCGTCTCGCTCACGCTGACGCCGATGCTCTGCGCCCGCTTCCTCAAGGGGGGGCACCACGGCGAGCAGGAACTCCACAACCCGATCTTCGACGCCTTCGAGCGTGGCTACGAAGCGGTGCTGCACTTCTACGAGCGCACGCTGCGCTGGGCGATGGGACATCGCCGCTCGGTGATGGCCTTCTCGCTCGTCACGCTCATTGCGACGGTCGTTCTCTTCCAGATGGTCCCCAAGGGATTCATCCCCAGCGAGGACACCGGGCGCATTCGTGCGTCGACCGAGACGGCGCAGGGGACGTCGTTCACCGACATGGTCGCGCACCAGAAGCTCGCCGCCGATCGCGTGCGCAAGAACCAGTACGTCGATGCGGTGCTGTCGAACATCGGGACGGGGTCGGGCAACTCGACCGGGTTGCCGAACCAGGGGCGCCTCACCGTGCGCCTCAAGCCGCGCGGTGAGCGCCCGAGCGCCGACGAGATGGTGCGCATCCTCGCCAAGGAGACGGCTGACATCCCCGGCATCTCCGTGTACTGGCAGAACACCCCGATCATCCAGCTTGGCGGGCGCACCGCCAAGGCGCTGTACCAGTACACGCTGCAGGGGGCCGACCTCGACGTGCTCTATCCGGCGGCGCAGGCCATGGAAGCCAAGCTACGCACGCTCCCCGCCCTCACCGACATCTCCACCGACCTGCAGATCCGCAACCCGCAGGCGACCATCACCCTCGACCGCGACCATGCCTCACGACTGGGCGTGAGTGCGGAGCAGATCGAGCAGGCGCTGTACAACGCGTACGGGTCGCGGCAGGTCTCGACGATCTACACGCCGAACAACCAGTACTGGGTGATCATGGAGCTCCTCCCGGAGTTCCAGAGCGACCTGAGCGCGCTCGACCTGCTGTACGTGCGGTCGCGCAGTGGCGTGCTCGTGCCGCTCTCCACCGTGGCGCGCGCCGACCGGACGATCGGCCCCCAGCTGGTGAACCACACGGGACAGATCCCGTCGGTCACGCTCTCGTTCAACCTGCGCGAAGGAGCGTCGTTAGGTGAGGCGGTGAACGAGGTGGAGGGGGCGGCGCGCGAACTCCTCCCCGAGGGGATCAGCACCGGCTTCGCCGGTGCGGCGCAGGCGTTCCAGGACACGCAGCGCGGGCTGGGGATGCTCTTCCTGGTCGCGATCTTCGTGATCTACGTGGTGCTCGGGATCCTGTACGAGTCGTTCATCCACCCCATCACGATCCTTTCCGGCATTCCGTTCGCGGCCTTCGGCGCCTTCCTCGCCCTGCTCCTCACCGGGACGGAGCTGAGCGTCTACGCGTGGGTGGGGGTGATCCTCCTGGTGGGGTTGGTGAAGAAGAACGCGATCATGATGATCGACTTTGCGCAGGAGGCCGAGCGCTCCGGCGGGAAGAACGCCTTCGAGGCGATCTTCGAGGCGTGCATGGTGCGCTTCCGCCCCATCAGCATGACGACGATGGCGGCGCTGGTGGGGACGCTGCCCATCGCGTTAGGCGCTGGCGCCGGCGCCGAGTCGCGGCGCCCGCTGGGGATCGCGGTGGTGGGCGGGTTGGCCTTCTCGCAGCTGGTGACCCTGTACGTGACGCCGGTCATCTACACGTACTTCGACGACTTCATGAAGCGCACGCGGCGGCGCGACGAGCCGGTGGAGGAGGGCGTGGCGGCGGAACCGCCGGTGCTTCGCGCGGGAGGCGGGCAGTCGGCGGCGGCGTCGGTGGTGGCGCCGAGGGTGACCTGAGGGGACGGGAGACGGGAGACGGGAGTGCAAACGGCGCCGAGCGGCGCCGTTTGCGTTGCATCTGCTAGGTGAAGTTGTACCACGGGTGGGTGGGTGCGAGCTTCGAGCGGCGCGCCGTGCGCGCCGCCCAACGCTCTTCCCGTCCATCCCGCCCGGGAAGCCCCCAGCCTCCAGACAAGCACCGGGCGCCACGCCGCCGCACTCCGTCTCCCGTCTCCGTCCCTCAGTCCGTCCCCGTCCCGAACTGCTTCGTGTACTTCACCACGAGGGACCGCGAGCGCGGCCGCTCCCAGCTGAAGAACGAGTTGGCCACCTCGCCGTCGTTGAAGACGACAAACAGCCCGGTGCCGGCGGTGTTGAGCCACCCGAAGCGCGCGTTCGCGGTCCAGATCTTCTGCTGATTGTTGAACTGCGTCAGCGACTGGATGAAGATGCGCGGCGTGAAGAAATAGGCGGCCTTGAGCCCCACGAGCGACCGGGTGAAGCTGAAGTCGGGCAACCGGACGTCCTGGTAGTCGAGCAGGAGCGACGACGAGATGTTCGGCCCACTCCGCGCGGTGATCGTCACCGTCCCGCCATTGCGCGTCCCGGTGTAGAACTGCCCGAAGTCGCCGCGCACGATCATCGAGAGATTCGCGCTCGGGTTGGTCTGCCAATCGAGGCCGAGCTGCACCCAGTCATAGCCCCCGATGCCGAGCGAGTCTCCCGGGTTGATCTCGAAGGGCCGCTGCAGTCCCTCGTGGAAGACGTTGACCTCGGGGCCGAAGCGGGCGCCACTCGAGAACTCGATCTCCGTGAAGTCGAGGTGGAACTGCCCGCTCTGATAGAAGTCGTCCAGCCCGTAGTAGCCGCGGTAGTTCACGTGCGGGTTCCACTGCCGGAACCACGACGCCCACTCCGTCTTGCGCACGTAGCGCATGAAGTTGACGTCGTAGAAGCGGTAACCGGCCGGGCGGCTCAGGAACCCGACCTCGGGATTGAAGTCCTCGCCGATCTGCAGGAAGCGCACACTGTTGTTCCAGTCGCGTGTGGTGTACGCCGCGCGCGCGCTGTAGCCCAGTTCGTCACCGCTGCGGTTGGGCGTCTGGGTCGTCGCCCCCCACCAGTCGAGCGTCCACGCATCGCCGAGTCCCACGCGCCCGTCCACCGCAAAGGTCCGGTTGTAGCTGCCGGAGCTGTCGGTGGTCATGCGCTGCACGCCCATCACGCCAATGCGCGAGCGGCGCGACACCTCGCGCAGCGCGCGCAGCACCGTGTACGACTGGCCGGCCAGCGTCCCCCCCGGGGCGTCGTCGGTGAAGATCTGCATCGCGCCGACCGTCGTGCTCCCCACGCGCCCCGTGAGGCGCCCGCCGCCGATGATCGGGACCGGCGTCCCGTTGTCGATCCCGATCTTGCGGCTGAAGAAGAGGTCGACCGCCTGCGGCGTTCCGGCGGAGAAAACGCCGGCGTTCTCGAGGAAGAAGGGACGCTTCTCCGGGAAGAAGAGCGGGAAGCGCGTGAGGTTCGTGCGCTGCTCGTCCACCTCCACCTGGGCGAAGTCGGTGTTGTACGTGAGGTCGAGCGTGAGGCTTGGCGTGAGGCCGTACTTCATGTCGGCCCCCCACTCCACCGGGTACTTCGCCTTCGTCTGCGACACGAAGTCGCGCGTCGCCGATCCCAGTACGTACGGCGTGACGGTCGCCACCCGGCGCACCGGGACCGTGAGCCCTTCCAGCGTCCCCGCGAGCGACATGCGGTACAGGTTGAACTGCCGCGGGACAAACGACCAGAACGACTCCTCGTTCTTGCGGCGAATCATGCGCGCCACGTTGAGCCCCCACGTCTGCACCGCGGCGCCCCCGTACCGCAGCGTCGAGAACGGGATGCGGAACTCGGCGTACCACCCCAGCGAGTCGCTCGTCGTCGCCACCCGCCAGCTGCCATCCCAGTTGAGGTTGAACCCTCCCATCGATCCCGCCTGCATCCGGTTCTGCCCGGATTGCATCACCCCGCCCCCTTCGCCTTCGCGAATGATCTGCCCGTCGTATTCGATCCCCGCGGGGGTGGTGGCGAAGAGGAAGCCGTTCTGCTTGTCGTGGAACGTGTCGAGCATGATGGCCACGTAGTCGCTGTTGGTCAGCGTCACGTCGCGCACCTTCTCACCCGGGACGATCCCCGCGGGCTCGCGGTCGTACAGCCACGCGCCGATGTACAGCGCCTCGCCATCGGTCAGGAAGCGAATCTCGGTGCGTTCGGTGGCCGGCGCCCCCTCGCTCTGCTCGCGCTGCACGAAGCCGCGGAACGGCTCACCGTCCTTCCACTCGGCGTCGTCCAGGCGACCGTCGATCACCGGCGCCTTGGTGATGGTGTGCGCGGCCCCCACTCGGGCGGTCCGCAGCGCGCGGTTGGTGGCGGATGGCGTCACCTCCTGCGCACGGCTGGTGACGGGAATCGCGAGGGCCAGTAGGCAGGAGACGGCGACCGGGGTCAGCCTGACACCGGTCGTGAAGGCGGACAGCTGCATGAAGAAGTCGTGAGGAGGAGAGGAGACGTCCCCGTCCATACGTCGAACGCGGGCGCGGCGCTGCGCTGCGCGACGGTACAACGCGACGGCGAGGCGACGGGGCGAAGCTGCGCCTCGGCACGCCTCATCGGAAGGCACCGCCCCCCGCCGCAGATCGAGTGAACGGAGCGTGCCGGGCGGCGTGCTGGCGCACTACCTTGGGCACGCTTGCGGGGCACCACCATGATCGTCCCCCGCCTTTGAGCCCCGCCTGAGGACCGACGCCCGCTTCGCATGCCCGACGCCGCCCCCCCGCGCCCGTTGACCGACCTGCAGGAACTGGCCCCCGTCGCCCGCGAGCTGGTGGAGCGCGAACTGGAGCGCCGCCTCCCCGATCAGCACACGTCCATCCGCTTCTATCGCGAGTGGAGCGGCGGGTGGCGCGTGCGCGTCGAGATCGGCAGGCCGGCGCGCGGGAAGCTCGATTTCGTCCTCTTCGAGATCGCCCAGGACGCGATCGTCGCCATGCCGCACCCCATCCCCGACGCCTGGCGCGATGCCAGCGGCGTGGAAGCCTCCGATGGGTCGCGGTGGTTCTGGAACGACGAGGGGTTCCCCGAGCGCGTGCCGCCCGCGAGCTGAGCTGGACTTCGCGCTCACCGGCGCGCTCACCGGCGCGCTCACCGGCGCGCTCACCTGTGCGATCATCGGCGCGCGCCCCACAAACTCACCCCCCCAAAACGACACGGTGATTTGACGGCGCGTCGGGGGCGATGCACGTTGCCGCCGCCCGCCCACCCGAGGATCTCCCATGTCGTCACTCCGCTCCCGACGCGCGACGGTTGCCGTCGGCGTCGCGCTCGCCCTTGCCGCCGTGTCGCCGGCCCACGCGCAATCGGCCGGTACTCGGCTTCGCATCGCCGTCACCCTTCCCGCCACCATCCCTGGCGGGATCCCCGGCGGTGCGACCGGGCTGGACGGGCGCCTCGTCGTCGTCTTCTCCGCCGACTCGAGCGCCGAGCCGCGCTTCCAGGTGGGGTACGGCGTCAGCACGCAGCCGGCCTTCGCCATCGACGTCACCGACTGGAAGCCCGGTGACACGCGCGTCATCGATGCCAGCGCCTTCGGCTTTCCGCTCGCCTCGTTAGGTGCGCTGCCGCGCGGGACGTATCGCGTGCAGGCGCTCCTCAACCGCTACGAGACCTTCAGGCGTGGCGACGGCGTCACGGTGTCGCTCCCTCCCGACCAAGGCGAGGGGCAGAAGTGGAACGCCAAGCCCGGCAACCTCTACTCGGTCCCGCGCAGCATCGCCGTCGACCCGGCGCGCGGCGGCGAGTTGCGCCTGACGGTTGACCAGGTGATCCCCGCGATCCCGGCGTTCCAGGAGACGAAGTACGTCAAGCACGTGCGCATCCGCAGCGAGCGCCTGTCGCGCTTCTGGGGACGCGACATGTACCTCGCCGCCTTCGTGACGCTCCCCGAGGGGTTCGAGTCGCACCCGCAGTCGCGGTACCCGCTCGTCATCAACCACGGGCACTTCTCCACCGTCCCCGATAACTGGCGCGAGACCCCGCCCGACCCGAACCTCAAGCCCGACTACAGCGAACGCTTCTCGCTCGCCGGCTACAACCGGATCCAGCAGGAGGAGTCGTACAGGTTCTTCACCGAGTGGACCGGCCCCGGCTTCCCGCGCGTGCTGCTCGTGCAGATCCAGCACGCCACGCCGTTCTACGACGATTCGTATGCCGTCAACTCGGCCAACAACGGCCCGTATGGCGACGCGATCCAGTACGAGCTCATCCCCGAGATCGAGAAGCGCTTTCGTGGCCTGGGGCAGGGGTGGGCGCGCTTCGTCTTCGGCGGCTCGACCGGTGGGTGGGAGTCGATGGCGGTGCAGATGTTCTATCCGGACGAGTACAACGGCGCCTGGATCGCCTGCCCAGACCCGATCGACTTCCGCCACTACACGGTGGTGAACATCTACAGCGACACCAACGCCTACTGGGCCGGTTCGCAGTGGAAGCGCACGCCGCGCCCCGGGCACCGCAACTACCTGGGCCACGTGGACGCGACGCTCGAGGAGATGAACCGGTACGAATACTTGTTAGGCACCAAGGCGCGGTCGGGCGACCAGTGGGACGTGTGGGAGAGCGTCTACTCGCCCGTGGGCCCCGACGGATATCCCCGCCGCATCTGGGACCGCCTGAGCGGAAAGATCGACCCCGTCACGGCGAAGTTCTGGCGCGACAACTACGACCTCTCCTACATCCTGCAGCGCGATTGGGCCACGTTAGGCCCCAAGCTCCGCGGCAAGCTGCGCATCTTCGTGGGCGACATGGACAACTACTACCTCAACAACGCGGTCTACGAGGTGGAGAAGTTCCTCAAGACGAAGCCCGAGGCCGAGGCGGTCGTGGACTATGGCGACCGCGACGAACACTGCTGGAACGGTGACCACACCCGCAGCAACGCCTACTCGCGGCTGCGCTATCCACAGATGGTGCTCCCGTGGGCCGTCGAACGCATGCTGCGCACGGCGCCGGCAGGGGCCGACCTGCGCAGCTGGCGGTACTGAGGGGCGGCGCAGCCGGACGGGCCGGCGACGAGGGGTCGTACGACGAGGGGTCACTCCGCGACCCCTCGTCTTTTTGTTTCCTTTGCGAGTCGGGGAGACGTAAACGATTGACCTGCAATGCTTTCGAAATCCTTGCACGCTCGGGGCGTTGCGCCCGCAACGCACTGCGTTTCATGAACGCCACATGAACCTCACGTGAACAGTCGATGAAATGGGGGAGAACGGGCACAATCGGCCGATTTCCGCTTGGCCCCGCGATTGCCCTTTCCTTCCGGGCGATCTGTGCGCTGGCGCACAGCGCGACCGTGACGCGCGACCAGTTCACCGAGCGAGCCGCCGGCCGGGTTCCCCCCAACTCCTCCACGTCCGATGAGGCCCCCCGTGAGATCCACCTCTCGTCGTTTCACATCGGCCCTCGGCGCCCTCGCCGCCGCCGTGCTCGCCGCATGCGACAACCAGGCGATGACCGAGCCTGTGCGCGCCGAGGAGCCGCTGGCCGCCGTGTGGTCCTCGAACACGACGCCGCCGGCGTCGATGGTCGAACTCGGCGACATGATCTTCAGCGACCAGAACCTCTCGCTGCGCCGCAACCAGTCGTGCGCGTCCTGTCACGACGCGCGATTCGGCTTCACGGCCCCCTCCAGCACGGTCAACGCGCACGGCGCGGTCATGGCCGGCTCCGTCCCCACGCGCTTCGGCAACCGTCGTCCGCCGAGCGCGGCGTATGCGGCGTTCAGCCCCGTGCTCTTCTTCGATGACGCAGACGGCGCGTGGGTCGGCGGCAACTTCTGGGATGGGCGCGCCACCGGCGCGCGCCTCGGAAATCCGGCGGCCGAGCAGGCGCTGGGTCCCTTCCTCAATCCGGTCGAGATGGCCCTCCCGGACGCGGCGTGCGTCGTCTATCGCATCTCGCAGTCGCGGTACGCCGCGCTCTGGCGCGCCAGCTGGGGCAACTCCATCGGTTCGATCAACTTCCCGGCGGCCTCCCGCATGGCCGAGCTGTGCGGGCGAGAGGGGACGACCGTTCCCCTGTCGGCAACCGATCGGCAGCAACTCATGAAGGAGTACGATCGCGTGGGGTACTCGATCGCCGCCTTCGAGGCGTCGTCACGCGTGAGCCCCTTCAACTCCAAGTTCGACCAGGTGATGCGTGGCACCGCGCGTTTCACGCAGGACGAGATGGCCGGGTTGGCACTCTACAACGGGAAAGCAAACTGCGCCGCCTGTCACCCCATCGACGGCCAGCGCGCGATGCTGACCGACTTCACCTTCGACAACCTCGGTGTGCCGGCCAATCCCGAGAACCCGGCGACCCTCGCGGGCGGCTTCCGCGACTTCGGGCTCGGTGGTTTCCTGCGCGACGGCGACTTCTACGGTGCGCAGAAGGTCCCCACGCTGCGCAATCTCGACAAGCGCCCCTCGCCGGTGATGGTGAAGTCGTTCATGCACAACGGCGTCTTCAAGTCAATCGAGCAGGTCGTGCACTTCTACAACACCCGCGACGTCCTCCCGCGATGCGCCACAGGGATCGGGCCCAGCGATCCCCGCTTCGGCGTGACGTGCTGGCCCCGGCCGGAAGTCGCGGACAACGTCAACGGCGACGAACTCGGCAACCTGGGGCTGACGCCGGTCGAGGAGCGCATGCTCGTGCGATTCCTGCGCACGCTGAACGACAGGTAGTGGGGTACTGAATCGACGCGAGGAGGGGACGCAGGTTCCGGCTCTGGCCGGGGCGCGCGTCCCCTCTTCCGCGTTCACGCCACGCCGGCGATTCCGGCGTTCCCGCGCGAGATGTCGCTGGCTCCCTCGCCCGGGGCGCACGGTCGCGTCGTCGTCGCCGTCGTGAAGCCGATCTCGGCAACGATCGGTTGCCGGTCATCCGGGTGCGCGTCGACGGCACTCACGGTCACGGGTCGCGAACCGACGCACGCTCCGCGCGCGCCTTGATCCCCAGCAGCATCCCGCGCTCCATGATGAAGTGCGCCGGCTCCAGGAGGTAGAACCCTAACGCGGCCAGCGGAATCGCCGCGAACGATGGGCGTCCCGGACCGCGCGTGTGCACGAGCAAGCGGGACGTGGCGCTGTCGACCGGGACGACGACAAATCGCCCCCATTGGTCCAGCGTCATCGACCGCGGCGGATCCCACTCCGTGATACGCCACCCCAGCTCGGTGCCGAAGCGTCCCCCCAGGTAGTCCGGCTGCGTGGCGCGCACGAGGTCGCCCACTTGTCGCGACTGCCACGTCGGGACGAGCGAATCCACGTTATGCACCTCGTCGCCAAAGGCGCGCTCGAGCCAGTCGTAGCTGTAGAAACCGGCCCGGTCCTGCCCCAACTGCGCCAGCCACGGCCAGACACGGTCGGCCGGCGCGTGCACGGTCACGCCATGGTCCACGCGATACGCGGGAGCCTCCTCGAAGGGCGTGGCAGGTGCAACGCGCACCGCCCGTTCGCTCGCCGTCGTCCCCCACGCCATGTGCCACGGGCGCGCGACGATCAGGACCGCGGTAACGGCGAGCGCGCCGTACGCCACGCCGGCGCCGAGTCGGTCGCGCAGCCGGGGGCGGTCCAGGACGATCGGGTAGTCGCCGGTGGTGAAGGTCGGCGTGTGGATCTCGGGGTGCGTGCAACGCGCCCACCAGCGCACGAGGGCACAGAAGGCCAAGCCGATCGCCAGCCCCAACAACGACCACAGGCCGATCCCCGCCAGCCGCAAGAGACCGGCGGAGGCGAAGGTGGCGGCGAAGGTCACGACCTCGGCGCGACGTCGCAGGCGCTCGACGCCGAAAATCGCACACGCGGCGAAGAGGAATCCCCCCATGGACACGAGCCACAGCGGGGTGACGATCCACGGCGACGCACGACCGGCCGCCCACATCCCGGCCCCGGCGTGCGCCAGGGCGTGCAGCAGGAGGAAGCCGGCCAGGAGAAGCGGACGCATGATCCCCAGCGTCGCTGGTGGCAGGGAGGCTGTCAATGGCGTCGCACCCGAGGCGGCCCGACACGACACAGGGGGCGAACCCGAAGGTTCACCCCCTGTGCGCCCGAAGCGATGACGGCTTGGTCCAACGCTTCAGCGTGCCAGCACTTCGTTGCCACCAGGTACAACCGAGAGACATGTCAGGGACATACTCTGGGGAGGGGCTGTACCGAGGATTGCCGCCGTGGCGGGAAACTGTCGACGGTGTTCGTCGCGCGCCAGCCGGATACCTGACTTTGTTGAGAGCATTTACAATCGACTTAACGTCGGCCCGGTTTCGGCATCAAATGGGGTGAGGCATTCACACACCCTATCGCCCGGACGCAGACGCGCCGGCGATCGTATTCGGAGGCAATATGACACGCACCACTCGCCACATCAGCGCCGCTGCGGCTGCGCTCACCCTTCTCGTGTCGGCCGGCGTTCAGGCGCAGACCGCCGATAGCACTCAACCCCCTCCGGCTCGCGGCATGCGCGGCGGGATGGGCCCACGCATGGCGCCCGGTGGCGACGTCGGCCCCGGCCAGGGCGGCGGGATGCGCGGCATGCAGCAGGGACGTCGCGGTGGCGGCATGCGCCAGGGAGCGCCCGGACGGCGTGTCGGCGGCCAGTTTGGCCCGGGACGTGGGGCCTTCCTCCGCGGGATCACCCTCTCGACCGACCAGGAGAAGGCGCTGCGCGCGACGCAGGCCAAGCACCTGCTCGAGACCAAGCCGCTGATGCTCGAGATGCTCTCCGCTCGGACCGACGAGCAGCTCGCGCGGCTCAACGGTGACCAGAAGGCGCTCGACGCCGCGTCGGCGCGCGTGACGGCCACGCGCACGAGGCTCGATACGCTCCGCACCAAGCGGTCGCCGATCGAGACGCTGCGCTCGGTCCTCACCCCCGATCAGCAGAAGATTCTCGACAAGAACCTGGCCGAGGGGCCGCAGAACCGGATGGGGCGTGCGGGGCAGGGCGGGCAGGGGATGCGCGGCTTCCGTGACGGGGCCGGCCCGCGTGGCTTCCGCGGTGGTCCGCCGCCGCGCCGCCCGGCGGGCGACGACGTCGAGCCGAACGACGAGCGGTAAGCACCGACGCTGACGGACGAGGGCGGGGCCACACCGAGCATCGGGTGGCCCCGCACTTTTTCCCCGTTGGCCGGATATGCTTGGACACGATGAACGCTCCCTCCCGCTGGCGTCGATGGCTCTCCCCGTGGAACCTGTTCACCCTCGCGGTGCTGGTGTGGGCTGCCCCACGCCTCCTCCCGCATCTGGGGGCGGTGGCTGGCGTTCGGTCCGGCGGGAACGCGCGCCCGTCGTATCGGGTCGCCACCCTCGCCGGCGATACGCTCGGGTCTGAGTCGCTGCGCGGACAGGTCGTCCTCGTGAACTTCTGGGCGACCTGGTGTGGGCCCTGCCGTGTTGAGATGCCGCTGCTGGAACGGATGTACGTGCGGCACCGCGATCGTGGCTTCGTCCTCCTGGGGCTGAGCGTCGATCGGGGGGGCGAGCAGGCGGTACGCGACTACGTGCGCTCACGCGGGGTGACGTACCCGGTCGCCGTCGTGGGCGCGCGCGAGGAGGGCGCATTCGGCGGGGTGCGTGGCTATCCCACGTCGTACCTGCTGGATCGAAACGGCGTGGTGCGCCACGTGGTCATCGGCCCGCTGGCCCCCGCGACGCTCGAACTGGCGGTCCGTCGGCTGCTCGACGAGCCGGCGCCCACCGGTCGCTGAGTCGCGTCGGGGATCGGTGAATCGCCGCCGGCGGGCGCGGTGCGCCCCGCCGGCCTAACGAACGCCGACGGCCCCGTTGGCCGTCAGGACCGGAGTGGCGGCAGGCGAACGCACCCAGGCCAGGAAGCGCGCGGTCGCCCCGGACGGGACGGCCGCGGCCACGAGGTACGAATCGCGCACCAGGGGGTAGCGCCCCGAGGCCACCGCCTCGGGCGTCGGCTCCACGCCATCGAGCGCCAGCGCGCGAAGCCGTGCACCACCTTGCCGCACCACCGTGGCCGTCGTGATCCCGATCGCCCCCGGCGACGCGAGGAGGGCCCGCTGCATGGCGTCGGTGTCGGCGACGATCGCCACGTGCGGCGCCATCGGTGCGCTCGTCAGGCACGCGACGCCGCGGCGGAGCACCTCCATGTCCACCTCCGACTCCGCCCGCGCCACGACCGACATGGCCACGGGTTCCTCGCGCCCGGTGACCGTGCGCCAGGCTGGCGGGCCACCGGTGAAGACGGCGCACAGCTGCGTGGCGCTGATCGCTCGCGCCGGCGCCCCTGCATTCACGCCGATGACGACGGCGGTCGTCGCCACTCGATGCGGGGTGAAGCCCTCGCGGACGAGGGCGGCGGTGTCGAGCCCGTGGCTCGCGAGGGCGATGTCGATGCGCCCCTCGCGCAGCGCCGCCAGGCGCGCCCCGCTCCCCATCCCCTTCCCGATCACGATCACCGTCGCCGGGTGCTCGCGCTGATACGCCTCGGCCAGGGCGGCGACGAGTGGCAGCACCCCGTTGGAGCCGTCCACGCGCACGGTGTCAAAAGCGACTGATGGGGGCGGCCCGGCGGCCGCGGCATCGAGCCCCCTCGCGGAAAGGACGGCGACTCCGGCGAGTGCCAGCAGGAACGGTGACGAGAAGGGGAGCCGGGGCACGGACGTGTAGGCGCGAGGGAGGTGAGGGGAGGTCCGCCGGAGGATGCGTGCTCGCCCCCGTGGTCGCAACGGTGCGGGTGCCTGCTCCGTAGCTTGCGAGCAACTCACCCCAACCCCGGACCCCCATGCGTCGCCTGCGCCTCGCGTGCGCCCTCCTCGTCGCCCCGGTCGTCGTCGCCACCCCCGCGGTCGCACAGCCAGCGGCCGCCGTCTCGCTGGACCGCCTCACGCACTACCCGTTTCCCTCCGAGCTGAACGCCGCGGCACGCGCCAATCGGATGGTCTGGGCGTTCAACGAGGCCGGGGTCCGCAACCTGTACGTGGCCGAGGGGCCCGACTTCACCCCGCGTCGCCTGACCAACTACACGCAGGATGACGGGCAGGAGCTCACCTCGGTGCAGCTGACGGCCGACGGCCGCTACGTGGTCTACGTGCGCGGCGGTGACCACGGCTCCAACTTCGACGACGCGCTCCCGGTCAACCCGCTGGGGACGTTGCAGCCGGTGCGCGTGCAACTGTGGAGCATCCCGTTCGAGGGGGGCGAGCCCCGGTCCCTGGGCGAGGGGGACTCGCCGGCCGTGTCGCCCAAGGGCGACGTCGTCGCCTTCGAACGCGACAACCAGGTCTGGTCGGTCCCGATCGACGGCTCGAAGCCGGCGGCCCGCCTCTTCACGGCGCGCGGAAGCAACGGTGATCCGCAGTGGTGTCCCGATGGGGATCACCTCGCCTTCGTTTCCAATCGTGGCGACCACGCCTACATCGGGATCTACCACGGCCCCGAGTCGCCCCTCACGTACGTGTCGCCCTCCACCAACCGCGACGGGTCGCCACGCTGGTCGCCCGACGGCACGCGCATCGTCTTCGTGCGCCGCCCGGGCGCAGGCGGCCCGGCGCAGAACATCCTCGAGCAGCGCCCGACGGCCTGGTCACTCTACACCGCCGATGCCGGCACGGGCGATGCGCGACTGCTCTGGACGTCGCCCAACACGCTGCGCGGCTCCGTCCCCAATACGCATGGCGGGACGAACCTGCATTGGGCGGCGGGAGGGCGCATCGTCTTCCTCTCCTACATGGATGGGTGGCCGCACCTCTATTCGATCGCCGAGACGGGCGGGACGCCGCTCCTCCTCACGCCGGGGAACTACATGGCGGAGTACATCCGCCTCTCGCCGGACGGGAAGACGCTGGTCTTCGCGGGTAACACGGGCCCCTCGCCCGACGACCTGCACCGCCGGCACGTGGTCGCTGTCCCGGTGGACCGTGCCGCCCCGCGCGTGCTCACCCCGGGGGCAGGGCTCGAATGGACGCCGATCATCCTCGGCGACGGCGCGACGGTCGCCTACATCGCCGCCACGGCGCAGCGTCCCCCGCTTCCCACGGTCGCCCCGTTAGGCGGTGGCAGCGCGCGCACCCTCGCGGCCGATCGCGTCCCGGCCGACTTCCCCAGCGCCCGGCTCGTGACCCCGAAGGCGGTGACCTACACGGCGGAAGATGGCCTCGTCGTGCAGGCCCAACTGTTCGATGCCGCCCCGGTCGCTCGCGGGGGCGCGGCGACGCGTCGCCCGGCCATCGTCTACGTGCACGGCGGCCCGCCGCGCCAGATGCTGCTCGGCTGGCACTACTCCGATTACTACACCAACGCGTACGCGATGAACCAGTACCTCGCCTCCAAGGGGTACGTGGTGCTGTCGGTCAACTATCGCCTGGGGATCGGCTACGGCTACGAGTTCCACCAGCCACCGGCGGCCGGGGCGCGCGGCGCCGCCGAGTACCTGGACGTGAAGGCGGCGGCGCTGTACCTGCGCACCCTGCCGCAGGTCGACTCCACGAAGATCGGGATCTACGGCGGCTCGTACGGCGGCTACCTCACGGCGCTGGCGTTAGGCAGGAACTCCGACCTCTTTGCCGCGGGGGTCGACATTCACGGCGTGCACGACATGTCGGCGTCGGCCTCCGGGGCCGGCGCGGCGTTGCAGGCCGCGATGGGCGGCGGCTCGCGCTTCGAGCCCACCGACCGCGACAAGGCGCTCGAGGTGGCCTGGCAGTCGTCGCCGGTGTCGGCGGTGAAGGGCTGGCGCTCCCCTGTCCTGCTCATCCACGGCGACGACGATCGCAACGTCCGCTTCTCGCAGACGGTCGACCTCGCGCGCCGCCTCGCGATGCAGGGGGTCGACTACGAAGAGATGGTCATCGTCGACGACACGCACCACTGGATGCGCCACGCCAACCAGCGTCGCGTGAATGCCGCCATCGCCGCCTACTTCGACCGCAAGCTGAAGGGCGCGGTGCAGTAGCCGAACGCCGAGGGGAGGTCGCGAGATGAAAAGGCGGGCCGTCGCACACACGCGACGGCCCGCCTCGCATCTGCCGGCCACTCAGCGCCCGCCCTTGCCGCCGTACTCCTTCAGGACCGCATCCATCCCCTTCACGAACACGTCGGTGGGGAGCGCCCCGGGGACGACCTCGCCATTGATGAAGAAGGTCGGCGTCCCGCGCACGAAGAGCGAGCGCGCGAGGACGTTGTTGCGTTGCAGCTGCTCGCCCACCGCCTTCCCCTTCATGCACGTCCCGAAGCGCGACATGTCGAGCTTGATCCGCGTGGCGTACGTCGACATCTGCTCGCGCGCGTTCGCCGCCTTCATCCACTCCTTGCGCTTGTCGTACAGCACGTCGTGCATCGGGAAGAACTTCCCCTGCTCGGCGGCGCAGATCGACGCCTCGGCGGCATGCTCCGAGTTGGGGAACATCCCGATGGTGAACGGGACGAACTTCCAGTACACCCGCCCCTTGTTGATGTACAGCGAGTCGAAGACCGGCTGCGTTTCGCGGAAGAACTTCTCGCAGTAGCCGCAGCCGAAGTCGGCGAATTCGACCACCCACACGTCGGCCGAAGGATTCCCGCGCTGGTACCCCACGCCATCCAGCGCGACGGTGCGCTCGCCGGACTTCACCAGCATCCGCGAGACCATCTGCGCGTGCGCCGGGGCGGCGGCCAGGGGGAGGGCGGCGAGCACGCCGAGCAGGGCGGCGATGCGGGTGAGGCGGTGCAGGGACATCGGGGCGAGGATCGGGGTGCGGTGCGGCATGCCGGAAAGCTACAGGGCATCTCACGAATAGTCGCCGGCACGCCGGCGCCCGGTGCCGGCCACCAGCAGGTCGTGCGGTGGAGTCTAGTGCCCGAAGGTACCCGCGGCAGCACCCCCGGGTCCGGCGGGGGGATCGATGATCCCACGTCCGGCCCCCCCTCCCCGCACGATGGGAGCGAATCGGCCGCACCAGGTATTCATCCCTTTGGACCCGAACCGATGAGGATGGGCGTGGCGAACGAGACGAAACGTGCGACGTTAGGCGGCGGCTGCTTCTGGTGCCTCGAAGCCGTCTACCAGGAAGTGGACGGCGTCTCCGGGATCGTCTCCGGGTACGCGGGGGGGCATGTCCCCAACCCGACGTATGAGCAGGTGTGCGGCAAGAAGACCGGACACGCCGAGGTGGTGCAGCTGGAATACGACCCGGCGCGCGTGTCGTACCGCACGCTGCTGGAAGTCTTCTTCGCGATCCACGATCCCACGACCCCCGACCGCCAGGGGAACGACGTCGGGCCGCAATATCGCTCGGCGATCTTCACGCACGACGAGGCGCAGGCCGACGAGGCGCGCGCCATCATCGCCGAGCTCACCGCGGAACGCGTCTTCGATGCCCCGATCGTCACGGAGGTCGCCCCGCTCCCCATCTTCTATCCCGCGGAGGCGTACCATCAGGACTACTACCGGCAGCACACGCGGCAACCGTACTGCGCCTTCGTGATTGCCCCCAAGCTCAGCAAGTACCGTCAGCACTTCGCCAAGCGCGCCTCGTCGTGAGGTGCGGGCCGGGGGGTGGCGCGCACACCGCGCCGCGCCTCCGCTAGAGCGCGTGCTCCGCGACCGCCACCTGCGCCCCCGCTCCGCCGTTGTAGGCAATCCCGGCGTTCCGCATCTCCTGCGCGTTCCACAGGGCCAGCGGGTCGACGATCACCGGGCGCGTCATCAGGCGCCGCGCGCGCGACAGGTCGATGGCACGCATCGACGGAATGTCGGACAGGACCACCAGGGCATGGGCCGAGGCGAGCGCCGCCAGCGGCGCGTCGGTGAGGTCGACCAGGCCGCCTAACGAAGCCCGTACGTCGTCCTCGCTGCCGGGGGCGTGGATCACCAGGTGCGCCCCCGCGCCCAGCAGCGAGCGGAGGATGCGAAGTCCCACCGCGGCGTCGGGGTCGTCGCCCGCGGAGACGCCCGCCATCCCCCACACCCCCACCCGCTTGCCATCGAGCTCGTCGTCCAGGGCGGCGCGCAGGCGTTGTATCACCCCCTCGGCCGTATGCGGCACCTGCTCCAGCGCCGCCTCCAGCGTCCACGGTGCGCACCCCCAGTTGTTGGCCAGTTCGACCATGGCCCGGGCCTCCCGAATGTCGCGCGTGGCCGGGGCGGCCCCCAAGGAACGCCTCAGGAGGCGGGCCCCGCCCTCGTCGCCCACCATGTGGGCGAGAACCTCCGCGACTTCGGCACCGCCCTCCTCACAGAAACCGGCGATTTCGCGCGTGACCCCGAACAGCGCGACCCGCAGCGCAGCGGCGGCGTACCGCAGCGTCTCGGCACTTCGCTCGTCGACCGTGACCAGATGCGCCCCGTCGCGCAGGAAGGGGGTGTAGCAGCGGCGAAGGACGCGCATCGCGTGCTCCGTGGCGCCGCCGACAACGATGCGTCGCGGCGAGAGGGCCTCGGCCACCGCCGCCCCGTGCGTAAAGAGCGACGGCACCGCGACGACGTCGAAATCGCGCCCGACGCGCCGCCCGTCTTCCTCCAGGATGGTGCGCAACAGCTGCGTCCCGCCCGGGCGCACGGTGCCGGCGACGATCACCACGGTGTACGGACGAAGCAGCGACGCGAGCCGCCCGCCAACGGTCGCCCACTCCGACATGTCGGTGACGCCATCGGCGCCGATGGGAGAGGGGAGCGCGAGAATCACGACCTCCGCGCCACGCACCCCCTCGCCGAGACTCGAGTTGAAGTCGAGTCGTAGCTCCTGGCTGTTCCGCCGCACCAGCGCCGCGAGCCCCGGCTCCTGGAACGGGAGTATCCCCTCGCGGAGCCGCGCCAGCATGCCGCGATCGGTGTCGATGCACGTCACGGCGTGCCCCATCTCGGCGAGGGTGGCGCCGGTGACGAGTCCGGTGAAGCCGGTTCCTACGATGGCGACTTTCATGAGGGTCCTCCGCGGGCGGGTGCTTCGATCTCCTCCCTCAAGAAAGCGCGCGCGACCCCGCCCCCCCGGCCGCCTTCGACCAATCGGCCAGATGGGGCGACGAGCGCGCCCCTCCGCTCGACGAACAGGGCGATTGCCCCCCCTCGGGCGAGTACGTGCGGGTGCCGACACTACCAAGGAAGTCCCGATCGTCGGCGCCTCATCCCCTCCCCTCGTGTCCGATCCCGTCAATCTTCGACTGCACGTCCTGATCGCGAGCTTGAGCGAAGCGGTGCTCGTCGAGGACCAGCATCGCCGCATCTCCCTCACGAACGGCGCGTTCTGCCGGATGTTCGGCATCCCGGCACCGCCGGAGGCGATGGTGGGCGCGGACTGCTCGCAGGCGGCCGAAGAGTCGAAGCACTACTTTCGCGATCCGGCGTCCTTCGTCTCGCGGGTGCAGGCGGTGCTCGACGCGCGTGAGACGGTGATCGGCGACCGTCTGGAGATGGTGGACGGTCGCGTGCTGGAACGGGACTACGTCCCCGTCTTCCAGGATGGCGGCTACCTGGGGCACCTGTGGAAGTACCGCGACGTGACGGACCAGGTGCGTGCCGAGGAGCGACGAGAGGAGCGCAAGAAGTTCTACGAACGCGTGCTCGATGCGCTCCCCGCGCAGGTGGCCGTCTTCGATCGCGATGGCACCTACATGTACGTGTCGCCGAGCGCGATCGCCGACGAGGAGATGCGCGCGTGGCTCGTGGGGAAGACCGACGCGGACTACTGCGCGCGCCGAGGGCTAGATGCCGCCATCGCCGAGCGTCGCATGGCGCGCGTGCGTCAGGTGGCGGACACCGGAACGGAGGCGCGCTTCCAGGAGACACTCCCGGTGCGCCGTACCAACGAGGAGCGCCATCTCGTGCGCTTCTACACGCCGGTGATCGGTGGCGATGGCGGGACCGAGCTGGTGCTCGGCTACGGGCTCGACATCACGGACCTCGTGCGCGCCGAGGAGAAGCTGCGCGAGGCGACGCGGCTCGCCGAGCAGTCGGCACGCGCGAAGGAGAGCTTCCTCGCCAACATGAGCCACGAGATCCGGACGCCGCTCAATGCGGTGATCGGGACCGCACACCTGCTCGACTCGACCCCCCTCGACGAGCTGCAGCGACGCTACGTGGATGCCATTCGGTACTCGGCCGACACGCTGCTCGCGCTCATCAACGACATCCTCGACCTCACCAAGATCGGGACGGGCAACATCGCCTTCGAGTCGGTCCCCTTCCGCCTGCCGGACCTGGTCAACTCGGTCGGGGATGCCTTGCGCGCCACCGCAGAGGGGAAGGGGCTGTCGCTGCACGTCACGCTCGATCCCGCGCTCCCCCCGGTCGTGGTGGGTGATCCAACACGCCTGACGCAGGTGCTGCTCAACCTCCTTGGCAACGCCGTGAAGTTCACCGAGCGGGGCGGCGTGACGTTAGGCGTGGGCGTGGCTCGTAACGTTGCTGGCAATGCGGGCGACGCGCTCACCCTCGAGTTTCGCGTGGCCGACACCGGGATCGGGATCGCCGAGCACCAGCGGGAGGCGATCTTCGACGCCTTCACGCAGGAGCGCGCCGACACGACCCGCCGGTACGGCGGGACCGGGCTTGGGCTCGCCATCGTGCGTGAACTGGCGACGCGTCAGGGCGGGGGCGTGCGGGTCGAGAGCGCGGTGGGTGAAGGGAGCACGTTCATCGTCACCTTGCCGGCACGCGCCGGGACGATGCCGGCGCTCTCGCCCGATGGCGCAGGCGCGGACGGCGTCGTCGATCTCTCCGGCGTGCGCATCCTGCTCGTCGAGGACAACGCCCTCAACCAGTTCGTCGCCACGCAGCTCCTGTCGCGTGCCGGGGCGGAGCTCGTGGTGGAAGGGAACGGCGTCCTCGCCCTCGATCGGTTGCGCGCGGACCGCCGCTTCGACGTCATCCTCATGGACATCCAGATGCCCGAGATGGACGGCTTCGAGGCGACGCATCGCATCCGCACGGAGCTGGGGATCCGCGGCATCGAGATCCCGATCCTCGCCCTGACCGCGTCGGCGCTGGTGGAACAGCGCTCGCGGGCGGTCGCGCTCGGGATGGACGACTTCGTCATGAAGCCGTTCGCGCCCGACGACCTCAAACGGCGCATTGCCGCGGCGGTCTGGCGGTCGCGTCATGCGCGTGCCCTCGCGGCGTCGACGCGCGCCGGGCGCGACGGCGAGCCGGGAGGCGAGGGCGACGGCGAGGGGTCGGTGGACTTCGAGGTGCTCGAGGCGCAGACCCTGGGGCAGGCGGAGTTCACGATCGAGATGATCGACGTCTACCTGGCGCACCTGCCAGTCCAGTGGGCGTCGGTTCGCGACTCGGCGGCGGCGATGCAGCGTGAGGCGTTGCAGGGGGCGGCGCACAAGCTCAAGTCGGCCTGCGCGGTTGTCGGTGCCGGGGGGCTGCACGCCACGTTGCAGTCGCTCGAGGACCTCGCGCTCTCGGCCAGCGCGACCCAGGTCGCGATGCTCGTGCAGGAGGCGGCACCGGAGGTCGAGCAGGTGCAACGTGTGCTGGCGCGCGCGCGCGCGCGGTACGAGGCCCAGCTCGCGTGACCGCCGCGACGCGCACCGTCCCGCTCCGGGCCCTGGTCGTCGACGACGATCCCGTGTCGCGTGCCCTGCTCGCGCGCTATGTGGGGCAGCACGATGCGTTGCAGCTGGTGGAGGTGTGCGCCTCGGCGGTCGAGGCCGTCCCCTTCCTGCGCGCCGGCGCCGTCGACGTCGTCTTTCTCGATGTGGAAATGCCGGAGATGTCGGGGTTGGAGCTCGTGCGCGCCCTCGACCGGCGGCCGCACGTCGTGCTCGTGACGGGCAAGGCGCAGTATGCCGTCGAGGCGTTCGCCGTGGCCGTGAGCGACTACCTGCTCAAGCCGGTGCAGTTCCCCCGCTTCCTGCAGGCGGTCGAGCGCGTGATGCGTGCCCGGCAGGCCGAAGCCCACCTCGACGCGCCGCCCACACCCCCTGCGCCGCAGGGGCCGTCCGCGCCGGAGGAGGCAGCGACGGCGTGGTCGCGCGACATCCTCTTCGCGCGGGTCGACGGGCGGTTGATGCGCATTCCCCTCCGTGAGGTGCACTGGGTCGAGGCCAAGGGCGACTACGTCCTGCTGCACGCCCCAAAGCAGCGCTACATGGTCCATGCGACGATGAAGACGATGGAGGCGCGACTCCCCGCCGCCGACTTCGTGCGGGTGCATCGTTCGCACATCGTGCGACTGGACCGCATCGTGGACCTGGAGGAATCGACGATCGTCGTGGAGCGCGATGTGGTCCCGGTCGGCGCCTCCTACCGCACACCCTTGTTGATGCGACTCAACACGCTGTGAGCGACGATTCGTCGCCCCGCCCCCCCGCGTGGAGACGCGTCCCTCGCCTTGGCACCCTCGGTAACCGGAAGCGTCGATCGTTCGTCTCCCGATGAGGGGGCACGGTCACGGGGTAATGATGAGGATCTTCTCATTCGTGCGATACCTTGGCCGAACGCCTAAAGGTCGATTGCGCGTTCCGGTCGTTGGTCCGTAGTTTTGCACGCGTGCGACTCGCGAGCGGCGTGCGCGAGATTCGGGGGACTTCGGGAGGCGAACGGTGCCGCAGCACCAAGAGGCGATAAGTGTGGCGGACGGAACCTCGTCTGGCGATGGCGCGGTGACCGCGCTGCCCCCGAAGGGGATGGCCGATCGCGAGCGCATGCACGAGCTTCGCCTCCTGCTGCAGTCGGTCGCGTCCGGCGGTGCGCTCCCCGACGTCCTGACTCGCGTGGCGGAGTGGATCGAACGCATCAGCCCGGGGTCGCTCTGCTCGGTCCTGCTGCTTGACGAGTCGAAGACGCGCATGCGCCATGGGGCCGCGCCGTCGCTCCCGGCGGCGTACGTCCAGCAGATCGACGGGATCGTGATCGGTCCCAGGGTCGGGTCGTGTGGCACGGCGGCCTACACCGCGAAGCCGGTCATCGTCAGCGATATCGCCAACGATCCGCTCTGGGACGACTTCCGGTCCATCGCCGCCCCCTTCGGCTTGCGCGCCTGCTGGTCGCATCCGATTCTCGGCGCCGCCGGTCAGGTGCTGGGGACGTTCGCCGTGTATAAGTCCGCCCCCGCGCTCCCCACGGAGAGCGAGTGGGAACTGCTCGTCGACGCGTCGCACATCACCGCCCTCATCATCGAGCGATCACGGGCCGATCAGGCGCGGCAGGAGCACGCGCGTGACCTGCGGTCCATCGTCGAGAACGCGATGGATCTCATCGTGCGTCTCGACGCCGACGCGCGCTTCACGTACGTCAATCCGGCAGCGCTCCAACTCTCCGGGCGCACGCAGGAGCAATTGATGGGCAGGGCGGCGGTCGATCTCGGACTCCCCGAATCGACGGTCACGATGATCGAGGAGGTGTACCACACCGCCATTCGCACGCGTGCCCCGGTCCGTTACGAGCATGCCCTTCCCACGGTGCAGGGGGAGCGCTGGCTCGATGCGGTGACCGCGCCATCGTACGATGCCGAGGGGACGCTGACCGGCTTCGTCGTGATTGCGCGTGACATCACCGAGGGGCGCCAGGCGCGCGAGGCGTTGCGACGTTCCGAGGAGCGACTGCGCCTCATCTTCGACCGCTCCGAGCGCTCGATCGCCCTCCTCGACACGGACGGGCGACTGAAGGAAGTGGGGGACCTCGCCATGCAGGCCACGGCGCTCGATCGCGCGAGCGTGCTCAATGCGCACTTCTGGGAGCTCCCCACCTTCGCCGACTCGCCCCAGGCGCAGGCGCAGCTGCGCCGCGCCATAACCGATGCGGCGGCGGGGACTCCCTCGGGCGGGGAGGTGACGTATCGCGGCGCCAAGGGCGAAACGCGCTACGGCTGGTTCAACGCGGTCCCGGTCCGCGATGCCGAGGGGACGGTCGTCGAGCTCCTGCTCGAAGGGAGCGACCAGACCGCGACGCGCGAGCTCGAACTACGGGTGCGCCAGTCCGAGAAGATGGAATCGTTGGGGCGACTCGCCGGCGGGATCGCCCACGACTTCAACAACGTCCTCGCCGCCATCCTCGGCTACGGCGAGTTGCTGCTGGCGGACGCCCCACCCGGAACCGAGACGTTCGAGGGGTTGCAGCACATCGTCACCTCCTCGCGGCGCGCGCGCGACCTCGTGCGCCAGATCCTGGCCTTCAGCCGAAAGGCCGAGATCGCGCACCAGCCCGTCGACTTGCGCCTCGTGATGGAGGATGGGCTTCGGCTGTTGCGGGCGTCGCTTCCTTCCACCATCGAGCTGCGCGAACGCGTGAGTGCCACGCCGCTGGTGGTCATGGGCGACGCCACCCAGCTGTCGCAGGTCCTGCTCAACCTGGGGACCAACGCCGACTACGTGCTGCGCAAGAAGGGCGACGGATCGCTCGAGGTCAGGCTGGAGCGCGTCTACCTTGGCGACGGCGAGGCGCGCGTGTACGGCGTGACGCCGGGACAGTACGCGCGCCTCTCGGTCCGCGACTCCGGCGACGGGATTCCCTCCGCGGTCCTTCCCAAGATCTTCGAGCCGTTCTTCACGACCAAGCCCATGGGCGAGGGGACCGGGATGGGGCTCGCCGTGGTCCACGGGATCGTGACCTCGCACGGCGGCGGCATTCGAGTCGAATCGTCGTCCATCGGAACCGCCTTCGAGGTCGTCTTCCCCATCGTCTCCACCCCGGTCAACGTCCCCGTGCAGCCGCAGGCGTCCAGTGCGCGCGGTTCGGGACGCGTCCTCGTGGTCGATGACGAAGCGGCCATCGTCAACCTCCTGCGGCGCGTCCTCCCCCGGCGCGGTTTCGAGGTCGTCTCGCTCACGACCCCCGTCGACGCGCTCGCGCAGTTCCAGGCGGAGCCCGACCGCTTCGACCTCATGATCACCGATCGCACCATGCCGCGCATGACCGGCGAGGCGCTGGCGGCACAGGTGCATGCAATCCGTCCCGGCCTCCCCGTCATCATCACCAGCGGCCAGGGCAATCCAGCCGACGAGGATGAGGCGATGGCCAACACCGTCTTCCTGGCCAAGCCATTCGACGTGGCCGACCTGATGGCCGCGATCGAGCGCGCACGACGAAAGGTCGCGCGTTAGGCGGTCGGCGACTTGGCGGCCGGCGATTCGGCCGACAGGCAAAAGCGGCGCAGTGCTGCCCAGAGGCGGTGCGACGCGCGCGACGCCACCGAAAAATCGCGCTCCTGTGCCCCACCCTTGGCCTTGAACAGGCGCACGAGTGCACGGCGCTCGGCCGCTGGCCACCCCGCTACCTCATCGAGGACGAGCGCGACGACTGGCGCCAGGCGCTCCACGCCGAAACGCGTTTCGCGATCGCTCGATCGCCAGCGCCGAAGCGCCACGGCAGCGGCGACGGCGTCGAGGTGCTCGTCGCGACGACGCAGCCGTGCCGTGGCATCGGGAGCGGCGAGGGTGTCGGTGACCGCGCGCGCGAGCGTCACCAGCCAGCACTCCTCGAACAGCGGCGCCGCTGACGCCCCCGGTAGCTCGAGCACCAGGTCGCCCGCGGCGAGCCGTCGGAGCGTCGAGGGCGAGGTGCGATGCGTGCGGCTGGCGGCGCGGCGCCCGCGCTCGCGTGCCGCCAGCGCCTCGACCGCGGCGTCCACCGGGCGGAAGCCCAGGCGGTCGTAGAACCAGAAGGCCCCGCTCGCCAGCGCCTCGTCGTTCCCTGCACCAAACTGGTAGGGGTTGACGACGAAGCGCGTCACGCCGAACAGCGTGCGGAAGGCGCGCAGCGCCTGCGCAAAGAGCATCGCCGCCTCGGCGTGCCGGAAGGCGTCGAAGACGTTCACCCCCGTGTTCGCCTGTGCGGCGAGCGGGGTCACCCCGCCGTAGCCCACCGGAACGCCGTTGGAGAAGAGGACGTAGCCGTAGTTGGCCTCGAGCGTGAGGCGATCGGCGCGGGCGGCCCCGATCAGGCAGACGGCCGTTCCGTCGCCCAGGTCGGCCCGGTAGACCTCGTCGAGATTGGCATAGGTGATCGCATGCACTTCGCGGCAGCGCACCGCCAACGCGGCGCGCGAGGCGTCGAGCCAGCGCGCCGCCTCACGCGGCGGGAGCCGATCGATGGTCGGGAGCGGCGTGTCGATCAGCGCCACCGGATCGGCCGGCGCGGGGCGCATCGCCGTCCGAAAGGCCGGCGTTAGGCCGGCGACCACGTTGCCCGAGCTCGAACGTCCCGTCGTCAGGCGCCAGCGGAGCGGAATGTCCAGGCTCTCGTACAGCAACCGCACGACCGCGTCGTCCGGGGTGCCAACCGGAGGACGCGCCCGTCCGCGCGAGCGCGCCAGCCAGGCCGCCGCACTGCTCCGCGAGCCGCGGCGCGCCTGGGCTAGCCACTCGCGCGTCGACACCTCCCCCGAGTCGAAGGCGTCGGCCTCGGCCTGCGTCAACGTGAGGCGGAGGAGCGGGTCGAGCCGATCAGGGTGCTCGAAGCTCGGCCAGTCGATGTCGGCGTCCTCGCCCTGCTCCACGAGCCAGCGCGTGATCCCGAAGGCGAAGGCGTGGCGCGTCGACGTCCCGGCCATCCCCGTGTCGTCGAGTTGTCGGCGTTGCGACGGTGCGAGGGCGCGAACGCGACGCGACGTATGCTCCAGCCCCCGGGCCGCCGCCATCAGGATGCGGAGGTCGTCGGGGAAGGCGCGGAGAAACAGGAGGTCGTCGTGGTACGCGGAGAGTCCGCGCGCCGACCGAGGGGGGTGCCGCTCGAGCCGGGCGATCAGGTCGAGCTTCTCCGTCGTCTCGGCGGCTCCATAGCGATGCCGGATCGCGTGCAGGCGTGCCATCGGTGTCACGCGAGCGAGGGGTGCGGCAGGGGCGCGCTGGGCGTGACGCTTCGCGGATCGACGGGTCATGCCGGGTGGAGCCTCGCGACGTATGGAGGCTTCAACCTGCAGGTAATACCGAGCGCCGCCGTCCGAGAGTCCCAACCGTGGCGTAGGGGAAGGGACGAGTTGCGCCGAGGGCGCAACAAGGGCGATAATTGTGGGCCCGCTGGCGTGAGTCAGGCGGGGACGTTTTGGGGTGTAGCTTAGTTGGCAGAGCGCCTGACTGTTAATCAGGAGGTCGCTGGTTCGAATCCAGCCGCCCCAGTTGTAGTATCCACAATGACTTACGAGAACGCCGCTCCTCGAAACGGAGCGGCGTTTTTCGTTGGTGGAAGCCCAGTGGAAGCCACAGGGGGGAATCTCGGGGCATCTAGAGCGATGCCGGTGCTTCGGTCGTTAGGCCGTCCGTCATGAGCACCCAGAAGGGGAGCCGCACATCGCCGGCCCCCTTCGTCTGCGTTGCCTGGAAGGCGCACCCGAACATCGAGAACAGGGGACGCGACTGCCACAACTGGCGGCCCTGCGTCGGATCGATCTCGACGGTGAAGAGCGAGAGGTACTCGCCACCCTCTCGCATCCGGACCAGCGCCGAGATCGCGACCGCCTCGTCTTCGCGCAGCCACGTCAGGTCGGCGGTGAGCACGAAGGCACCTTGCCAGTAGCCGGCGGGCACCGGTGGAAGGGTAGGCGCGGGCTTCGAGCCCTTCGCGACGCGGGGCGTGCGTGCCGGACGAAGCGTTGCGGTGAGGGAAACTCGAAGAGGAACTGCTTCGGGTGATCTAGGATTGCGACGCCTTCGCCGCCTTCGATGAGTCGAACCACTGGAGGGCCTCCGCGAGTGGAAGGATGATGAAGCGATCACTCCCGCCCTTCGGGAGCTTGGGTTTCTTTCGACGGGCGTTGGGGCCGCGCGGTGCGCGTCGCGCCCGCTGGGCGGCCGCCTCCCGGGACTTGTAGTCGAGGTACCAGGCGAGCGCGCGTGGCCAGGGGTAACGGCCGAAGCGATCGCGCCCGCCGCTCGGCTGCTCGCGTGGCATGCCTCGTCCCGTGAGGTTGCGCACCTGTCGTGGGCAGAGCCCAAGGCGATGGCACAGCTCCTCCTGGCTGAGGTACTCGTTCGCGGCGGTCGATGTCGTGTCCGTTGGCATCAGGCTCACCCGGAAGTGCGGGAGAAAGGGGAGTCGTTAGGCGATAGAGCGGAACCGGAACTCACCCCTGGCGGCCCACTCTCTAGATCTACCGCGGGGTCCGCGGATCCCCGCATGGGGGGTGGCTGGGGAAGTACCTTGACGGGGGGGTGGTCGCTTGCCGTTAGGCGTTAGGCAAGATTGCGATATACAATCGCCAGCGCGCGCGGCGGTGCGCGCCGTGTCGGCTGCTCTCGGGATCGCGCGCCGCATTGCACGCCGATGCGTTTGGCCACCGGTGACTAGCGCGCGCGGCGCCGATCTCGAGACTTCCGCTTTTCGGCGTCACAACGCGGAGAGTTGCGCCTGCCGGTACGCTTCGAGCTCGGACTCCGGCCACCCCTGGCGCTTCTTGAACCGCAGATCTTCCTCGAGCACGCGCAGCTTCAGATCCCTCTCGCGCTGGGCCCGCAGTTCGTTGGCGACCCGCTCCTTCGCGTACGTGTGCATGATCCCCTGGATCTCTTCGGCAAACGCCTGCCGTGCCGAGACGATCGCCCCCTCGGCATCCGTGATGTCGCCGTCCACGATCATCGCCTGCGCTCGCTGCAGGCAGGCCAGGAAGGCCTTGATCAACAGCGCGTTTCCCTCAGGGGTGCAGGAGAAGAAGTTCACGCCGAGGTACCAACCCGATCGACTGCGCGCGACCACCCATCCGTCCTTGATCTCCTCGACGAACGCCGCGAGGGCGGGATCCGCGCTCTCGGCCAGTTCGGTCTCGCACTGGCGGACCTTTTGTTCCACGTCGTTGGTCAACCGTGCCAACTGGTTCGCCGCGTCGGCGTGACGCGCCCGGGCATCGCGCGCCGCTGCGTTGGCGCGTTCGCGGTCCTTCTCCGCCTTCTCGATCGCCGACAGCAGGGCCGGCCCCTCCTTGTCGAGGCGTGCTCGCGCCGTGCGAACCTCAGCCGTCAACGCGCGCGGCGCGCGTGCGTGTCGCGAAAGGCCTCCGTCTCGATCTCTTCCATCATCTCGCGCCCGTGCTGGGAGCGGGTCAGCAACGTCCGAAGATCCTTCAGCATGTGCCAGGGGGTTGCGGGATAGGGGGAGGCGAGCCGAGCGTCGCCTCATACAGGGTCAGGACGCGATCGCCGGTGATCGTCCGCGCGACCACGAGCTCCATCGCGATAGCGATTACGGCGGGCCACGCCCGGCGCAGTCGGCGCATCGTGTGCACCTCGCACCAGGCGAGGAGCGCTTTCCTCTCATCGTCGTGCAGTTCGATCGGATAGCAGCGCAGTCGCTCCTCGATCATCGCGCGATCGTGTTGGGCGTGCACGGTGCTCCCGGCGCCGAGCCGCTCCGCCATCTCGCCGGCGAGCAGGATCATGATGCTGTACTCGAGCGCCGCGATCTCATGCGGCTGCACCGCCCGGACACTCGCCGGCCAGAGAGCGACGCGGCAGTGACCGTCGAAGCCGTGCGCCGGCGTCGCCTCGATCGTCACCAACTCGACGCGGACGCCCAGCTCGACGCTCATCACCGCGTGCCCCGCTTCGTGGCGTGCGATGTACGAGCGATCGCGGTCCTCCTGCGCCACTTCGACGCTGTCCAGGAGCTGCAGCGCCCGCGCGACTCGCGCCGCGGAGGGTTCGTTCACCGGAGAACCGGCCCACCGCGCCGCCGCGCTCATTCCTCGACCTGCCGGCGACGGGGCGCGTGCGTGATCAACGTGAACGGCCGCGCGAGGAGACGCCGTGCGGCCGCGTCCTCCGCGAGACTCACGACACTCCGCACGAAGAACGCACGGACGCGCCGTCCGCGTGAGGGCGACACCCCTTCGATGTGCGACCGATCGCCGGCGAAGCGGGCGAGCGCGTCGACGGCGCGCGCCCAGTCGGGCGCCTCGCATCGGGCGAGCTCGCACGGTGGACGATGCGCGCCGAGATCGCGAAAGAGAATCCAGCGCGCCATCACGCGGCCTCCGGATGCGTGGCCGTCGGGAGCAACGGCATGTCGGGAGAGATCCACGGGGATGATTCGACGGCTCGCGTCACGGTCGCCTGCCAATCAAGCGTGAACGAGAAGGTGCTGGTGCGTCGCGCCGCGTCGACGAAGACGTGGAGGCGATCCCCGTCGATGCCGGCCGCGCCTTCGTGCAGGATCGGGCGGTACAGCAGCGCGACGAAATCGGCCGCCTTCAGAGGCCCCATGCTGCCCGAGAGGTCGGACAGCAGGGGGCGCTTGTCCTGGCGGGCGTCGATCGGTTTCTGGTTCAGCTGCGCCGGCGACACGACGACGACCTCCGCGCGATCCGCGAGGCGCTTGAGACCGTTCGCGACGGCCTCGATTTCCTCGTCGCCACGACGACCCTTCAGGCGATGCTGCACCAACTGCAGGTAGTCGACGACGACGAGCGAGAGCTCGGGATGCTGCGCTTTGAGGGCGAGGACGCGCTGCATCACGTCGCGCAGCTCCGGGAGCGCTTCGTCGTCGATCCAGATCGGCGCCTGGTCCAGGCGCGTCTGCGCGTCGAGCACGCGTCGCCATTCCGGCGCGGAGAGGTCGCCGCGCTGCAACCGATGCCCCGGCACGCCGGCGAGCGCGCTGAGCATGCGTTCCAGGACGGCGCGACGCGGCATCTCGGCGGAGACGATCGCGGCGCCCCCGTGGCCCCCTAACGCCACCTGCAGCGCGATTTGCGTGGTGAACGTCGATTTTCCACACTTGGGCACCGCGCCGACGACGATCAACTCGCCACGCTGAAACCCGGCCGTGTAGCGATCGCACTCCCGGAAGCCCGTCGGAATTCCGTCGGGTTCTCCCTGAGCGCGTCGCTCGATCGCCTCGAGGACCTCAAGGCTGCGCACGCGGCGGAAGCCCCGGTCGCTGCGCTGATAGGTCTCCGCCATGAGCGCGGAGAGGTGTTCGGCGAGGATCTCTTCCGCGGTGCCCGCGCGCGTCCGGATCGCCTCGACCAACGTCTGCCCATGCGTCGCCAGGCGCCGCAGCCGCGCGCTCTCCTGCACGAGTCGCACGTGTGCCGGCGCATTCGCCGCGGTCGGTACGTCGAGCAGTGCGGACAACGTCTCGACGCCACCGATCGCCGCGAGCTCTCCGGTACGGACGAGATACGCCTGCAGCGTGAGAAACTCGACTGCTTCGCCGGCGTCGTGCAGGGCGACGATCGCCCCGTACAGGCGGCGGTGCGTCGTCGACGCGAAGTCCTCCGTGCGTAGGGAGCCGCGCACCGACGGGATCACCACCGGGGAGAGCAGCATCGCCCCGAGGAGAGCGACCTCGGCTTCGTGGGCTTCCGGCCACGCGTCACGCCCGGTCGACTCGGTCATGCGATCACCGACAGCTGCGGCCGTGGGGCGTGCTTGGCCAAGCGATCGATGGCGATCCGCCGGCCATCGTCTTCGCTGCGCGCCTTCGCAATGTCGCTCAGCGGCGCCAGGGCGCGAATCTCCGCGACGGTCGTCTCGTCGAGTGTGCCCGCCTCCTGCAGCGACGCGATCTGCTGTTCGAACTGGATCCCGTTCAGCGAGCCGAGATGTTCCCGGATCACGATGCGGTGCAACTCGGTCGCGCGAGCCGCACGCTCGGCGGTCACGGGGGCGCGGCGGCGCGCGCCCTCGTCACCAGCGCCTTTGGTGCGTCGTCGTTCCGCGTCCTCGACGAACGAGCGGAACCCCTTCGGCAAGAAGGTGATGCGCACGCTCTCCTGCGTCAGGTAATCCGCGAGGCGGGTCGCGATGTCCTCTTGGCGCGCGGCTCGTCCGCCGGCATAGCCCTGGCCCAAGAGCCAGCCGTCGAGCGTCTTCGCGATCGCGTCGCGCCGTCCGACCGGTGCCGCGTCCAGGAAGCGCGCCACCACGGCACGGTGCGGCTCGGCGAACCGCGCGAGCACGTCGGGCGCATCGTCGGGATCCTCCGGCCCCTCGCGTACGCGTATGCGCGCGCCCGCTGCTGCAGGAACTTTTCCTTCTAACAACTCTACTTCTGTACCGCCCGGCTTAGGCTGGGCTTCCCCGTTAGAAAAGCCCGGCTTTAGCTCGGCTTCCTCGTCAGGAAAGCCGGGCTTTCCGTTACGCGTCGCATTGTCTCCACGAGACTTCGGCGGACGACCACCCAGACGCCCGTTCTTCTTGTAGTTCTCGTGCCGATCGAGTTGCTCCCGGTGCAGCTCGACCAACCACGCGCAGCGCAGCTGTCCGGCGTGCTCTGGATCCGGAACGAAGTGCTGCCGGACGCCCCGCAGCTCGCGTCGCCAGGTCTTCCCCGATCACGCGATCGAACACGAGGGATCATCCGGAAAGTCCCCGGCTCGCCCCCACGAAGCGAGGCGTTCCAGCTATCGATCACCACGCTCAAGAGCGCCCCTCGTTCTGCCGAGGTGAGGTGCGCGAGGCGTCCCGCCCACTGCAGAGCATGCAGGGGAAACCACGCGAGGAGGCCTTCACTCATACGGCGCACCGGTGGTGGATGGGGCGAGTGGCACGATGTGGGCGCCCCTCATCACGCGGCCTGCGAGGGCAACCGTCCTTCAGACGCACGCACGGCGTCATAACGCATCAGGAGCACGCGGTCGAACCGCTCGAGAATGCGCTCCGGAAAGCGCCTCCCCATCTTCTCCCGGAGCTGCGTGATGTTGAACGTGATGGCGTTGTTCAACCCCCCGTTGATCGTGGTGAGGCCACCGACGCCCGAGAACGTGTCGGGGATGCCGGTCGGGCTGGGCAGGTCGCCGCCCGGCAGCTGCAGGCCCGGTGAGAGGTTCGGCGAGAGGCCCACGGCCGGACCGCCGATCAGGCCGACCGTGCCCCCCGTGCCCGGGGTGCCGCCCACGGGGCCGGTGCCGACGCCGACGCCCACCGCCAACCCCGACCCGAGGAGCCCGTTCGCATCGCCCAGGAGCGGCAGTAGCTGCGCGATGATCGCGCGGAACTGCTGGGGCGTGGCGTTCTTGTAGTCGGCGATGGGGATCTTCGCGTTGATGGAGTCGCCGTAGAGCGCCCGCAGTTTGGCGATGATAGAGGCGCGGCCCGACTCGGAGGAGAAGTCGCCCTGCAGGGCGTCCGCGAGGATCGGGATGTTCTTCGCGGCGAAGGTGCGCAGCGCCTGGATCTTGTCGTCGGCATCCTCGACGCCCAGCACGCCCCACGAGTCGGTGAGGGATGCGAGCTCGTCGGCGAAGTTGCCCTCACCAGAGCCGAACCGCCGCGCCTCCAGGACCTCGAGGAGCCGGACCCACCCATCCGGATCCTTCTCCACATCGATCCCGTACTTGTCCGCCAACTTCTTCGCGTCGCCGATAGTGAGGCCGGCCGCTCGGAGATTGAACTCGACCATCCGCGAGTGGATGCCGGTGCTCCCGTCCTCTTTCAGGTACTTGGACGCGTTGAGCGCGGTAACCACGCCGGAGAACGTCGCACCACTCGCCGCGCCGTTGTAGTCACTGAGGTCGCGCGTGAGCTCCTCAATCGCGCGCGTGTTCTTCATGTGGGCTTCCTTCCGCGCCTGCTCCGCCGCGCTGGAGCCCCAGCCGCCGATGAGCTGCGCGAGTCCGCCGACGATCGAGATGATGCCCTCCGGCGACCCGATCCCGAACTTGGCGATCGCGGCGCCCATGTTGATCACCGACGTGAGCGCCGTGGCCGCCTCGTCGCTGATCTTGCCCATGCCGTTCGCCGCCGAGATGAACGAGATCCCCAGCGAGGCGGCGCTGTCGACGTTACTCTCGAAGACCTCTCCGCGCCTCTGGGCCGCGGTTCTCACCCGCTTCTGCGCATCAGCGGTGCCCTGCGTCCGATCGGCGAGCTTCTTCTGTTCTTCGGCGGAGAGTTCGATCGTCTGCTTGGCCTTCCTCGCCTCCCGATCGACCTGCTGCCAGTACCCGGCCAGCTCCACCGTGGCGAGGTTCAGCCCCTTCGTGGCGGCCTCCAGTTTGGCGTGAACCTCCTTCAGGATGCGCTCCCGCTCGGCGGCCTCTTCTTTCGCGAGTTGGAGGCGCTGCTTCTTCTGCTCCTCCGTCTCCTTCTTCATGCGTCCGCCGTGCTGGGTACTCTCAGACTCCACGTCCTTGTGATGACGCTGGATCTGTGCCCGGAGCGCCGCGTTTCCTTCCTCCCGGATCCCGACCAGTTCGACGAGCAGGATCTCCTCGCCCTTCTTGATCAACTCCTTCTGCTCTGCGGCGTCCTTCACCATCGCCGCGCCGGACGCCGCGAGCGCCTGGCCCGCTTTCCCGATGGCGCCAGGGAGATACGACAGAAAGCTCCGGCGGCCGACTTCATCGAGCCGATCATGCTCTGGAACGCGACGCCCATCAGCTGCCACTGCGTGCTCTGCTGAATCCGGAACGTCTGCCACCCGATGATGAGCTCCCCGATGAAGCCGAGCATGCGGAGCATCCCGTCGAGCACCGCCGGAATCGCCGCCCCGATGCCTCCCAGTGCCGTCTCGTTCTCTTCGACGCGCTTCGATAAGTTCGCGAGCGCGTCCGCCAGGCGAGAAGCGCCTCCCTGCATCTCTCCGTTGGAGAGAATCGCACTGCCGACAGCTTCCTGCAGCTCGCCCCATTGATTCTTGATCCGGACGAGCGATCCGCTGAAGGTGTTCGCTTCCTTCTCGGCGAATCCGCCAAAGCTCGCGCGGGCGTTCTCCAGAACGGTCGTCGCGTCCTTGCCGGCCACACCCAGTTTGTTGAAGGCGGTGACGTTGCCGTTCATCGCCTTCCCGACGACGTTCGCCGCTTCCTCGAGGCCGATGTGCTTGAAGGTGGCGAGGTCCGCCGCGAGGGCGAGGTTCCTCTGGCTGCCGGCCACGTCGCCGCTGATGGTGATCATGTTCGTCAGCGCGGCGCGGAGGTCGTCATCCGTCGCCGTCGACAGCCGCATCACGCTCGCGACCGTGCTCTCCAGCTGCGGCTTGAGCGCGTCGAAGTTCCCGCCGGCATTGCGCACCGCGGTTCCGAGGCGCCCCATCCCGACTTCGGCGGCTGAGGCCTCCTCGATCGCACTCTTGAAGAACGCGCCCAGGGCGGCGCCGACGCCGAGCGCCGCGAGCGAGCCTAACGCGGCCTTCGCCTTGTCGCTGAACGAGGAGACGGATTCGCCGGCCTTCTTCGTGACGCCGGTGATCTCGTCGACCGCCGACAGGACTACTTTGATGATCGGGTTTGCCATGGTCTCAGGTCTCCGCGCAGCGGTCGCAGCGCATCCCCTCGAGGGGGACGCGGGCGGCGCCGCAGATCAGGCAGGGATGGGGGAGGAGCGCCTCCCGAAGGAGCGGCGCGAAGTGATCGGTGTAGCCCAAGGCGAACAGGTCCGAGGCGAACTCGGGATGCGCGTCGTCGCCTGGAGCGGCCGTGCGTATCAGGCGGACGCCCGTCGCCGTGGGAGCGACCTCGAGGCCCGCGTTCAGGAGCTCGGTGAGCATCACGCTGGCGACCACGTCGCGGTCGCTGTGAATGCCGCGCACGGCGCGCTCTCGGAAGAACTCATCCTGTCGTACGCCCAGGTTCCGGCCGCGCGCGTACTGCTCCGCGGGCGTGAGGGCGCGTCTCATGCGGCGGCCGACTCCGCCGCCATCGCGTGGCGCCAAGCGGCCCGCGCGAGCGTGACGGCTGTCTGAGCGCGCAGGACCTGAGCGTCCGGACGCGGACGCCCGAGCGCGCGCGTCTCGGCGCGCGCGAGCTCGGCCTCCGCCGCGCGAATGTCTCGCAGCAGGGCCGCGAGCGAGGACGCGTCCTCACGGGAGCCGGCGCCAGGCATCACGGCCCCTCGCTCGGCACCGGGGCCGTCGTGCTGGTGCGCATGCGCGCGGCGATGAATTCCTCGAGCTCGCGCCGCGAGTATCGCACGGCCCGCCCGATTTTCGCGAAGCGCGGGGCGCGGCCTTCCGTCCGCCAGCGCGCGAGCGTCTGCACGGCAACGCCGAGCATTCGCGAGGCCGTCTCGGCATCGACGAGGAGCGCGCCTTCGAGCTCGCGCGCGGTGTGCGGTGAGGTCGTCGTTGCGATCA